>VGJF01000087.1 GCA_016867585.1 Candidatus Aminicenantota bacterium
CAGGGGGTCGACCGCCCTGGCCGTGACCTCGGCCACGGCCAGTCCCGTCCTGGCCAGACCGTTCCGGCTCAGCCTGACGAGCTGGGACTCGGTGATGAATTTGTTCTCGAGGCGGTTGCGGACCATCAGGCCGGCGGGCATGGCCGCGCCCTGGGTCGGCGGGACGACCCAGCGCCTGTGCGGGCCGCCGGGACCGTTGAAGCAGCCCCGGTCCATCATGTCCCACGTCCCGGCGGCGACCCGCCGGTGAGGTTTCACATAGGGATTGTTGTTGAGGTCGGGGAGGCGGAAAGCGAAATGGCCGAGCTCGTGGGTGATCGTCCCCGAGTTCTCGCCCTGGCGCATGGATGACAAGCCCCACTGCTGGGAGCCGGCCAGCCAGCTCGTCCATTCGACGTAGCGCGTCGGGATCCAGCGCGGCTTGGCCGGGTTGGGATTGCCCCATTCCTCCGGAATGTCCTCCTTGGAGTTGAACTTCATCTCCCCGAATTCCTGCCAGACGCCCGTCTCGTCGTAGCTTGCGTAGAGGCGGAGAACGGCATCGTAGTTCTTGCGGACGTCCTGGCCGACGGCCGCCGTCCAGACTTCGTCGCAGTCGCGCTCCATCCGGCTGTCGGCCTTGGTCCCGTCGGGCGTCTGGTCGTGCTGCCCGTACTCGTTGAGGCCATAGGCCCAGATCGGCTTGGGCATGCGGTAAGGGCCGAAGACGTCGACCGAGGTGATGCCGAATTTGCCCCGGGATTGCTCCATCCAGTAGCCATTGATCGTTTGGCCGTGGTTGATATCGCTCGGCTTCATGAAGAAGTCGGCGTAGAACCGGGGAACCTCTTCACGGGCAATGGGGTCGATTTGGGGATTGCCGAAAGGGTCCGAGCCTTTGGGAAGGGTGATGACGAACGGCTGCCCGGGGAAATCGATCCCCACGACGGCCAGGCGGAAGCCCCGTTCCGGCTTCAGGGAAGGGTCGGCCCAATTCCTGCCGGGAATGGGGCGATAGTCGTCCCAGGTCATGAGGTCCTGGTCCTGGACGCGCTGCGGGTCGATTTGGGAGGGGAGAGGGGCGGGGACGGAGTTTTGACGCAGGAAGGCGGAGGAACCCGCCAGCGCTGCGGAGAAAGAAAAAACGCCGGCGAGAAGGATCTTGGTGTTCTGGCGGCGGGGCATGGGTGATGTCCTTTCGTGTAAGACATGGCGATATCTTAACATACATCAAGAGGGCGCTCTTTGGCCAGAGTCGGCGTGGACGGTGGAATTGAAATTTCCTCCACCCTGAGGGACAATGAATTTGTCCGGGAGGCGGTGGAATGACGAAGAGAATGAAGACGGCGGCCAAGGACCGGAGCGGCGATCCCAACGCTGGCTTGGCCTTTTACCTCCTCGGATTATTAGGGCGGAGCTTAGACCCGGCCCGGGCCGGGGAAAATTTTCGAAAAGCCCGGGACGGGGGATATGAGGCCGCCGATGTCGCCTTGCGGTTGCTGGAACTCGACCTGGGCGAGGGTCGATGGTCCGAGGCATCGGCCGCGTCCATGCGCCCGCTTTTCGAGAAGACCCATCGAGAGTTCGAGTATGAAGTCATGACCGCTGTACAATACGATGGATCGGCCGCAATGGGCTTTTCCTTTTGCCTCCAGGGCCGTATTATTGAGGCCGGGGTATAGAGACGCCCACGATTTGCTGGGGAACCTCTTTCTGCAAATTGCGGACTATTCGCGGTCAATCGACCACTATGGCAAAGCCTTGGCGCTTTCGCCGAATGATCCGTCATCCCATTATCATCTCGGATTCGCCCAAGCCGTGTCCGGTGATTTCCTGAAGGGCAAATCTTCCCTGCTCAAATCGATCGAAATGGAGGATCAGCGGCTTCGGACAAGCGACAGCGCCATTTCGAAAAAGAGCGTCGAACAAACCTCCAGCTTAACGCATGCCTTGACCGTCAGGCAGGCCTCCATCGCTTATCTGGCAAGGCTGAAACTCGGCGAGATCGCGGTGGCCGAGAGACAGCTCGAGACGGCCGCGGCCGAGTTCAGCGAGTGCCTGCGGCTGAACCCAAAAGCGCCTCTTCCATATTTCGAGATTGGAAAGATTTATTATCAAATTGGAGACAAATCGAAGGCCGAGGATTTTTTTGAAAAATATCTTGAGCGAGGGGGAAGCAAGGAAATCATTGATAAATTCAAGAAATCCCCGGATAGAGATTCCCACAAATGAATATGAATTGGGCGTCATCATTTTCAACAATTATCCTCGATAGATAAATCATTAATAATAATGCAATTAATATAGTAGTTAATGTTGCGTCGCATAAGAGTTATTATGTAAACTATTGTACAGCTCAGCTATACATCGACTCCGGCCGCCCCGAATTACCCCCCCCAGATATCGTGTCGTCCTGCGTCAGCTCGCCTTCAATTTCTGCAATAGATCCTCGAGGACTTTTATGATCTCGGCCCGTCCGACATGTTCTTTCTTGAACTCGATTTTTAAGCTGAAGGAACGGTCCTCGCGAGGCGAATAATTGAAAACATAATTCTTGGTTCTCGCCTTCTCCAAGGTTTTCCCCTTAAGGAGTTTTGTCAAGTCTCGTGTGTCTTCTCTTTTCAAGCCGCGATTCTTGATCTGATCGATCAGGGAACGCATTTCGATTTCCGATTTTAATTTCGATATTTCTACGAGGAGACTTCTGTTCTTGTCAATCTGAAACTCCCGGCATTCGGATCGTATGGATGCCGGAATTTTGCTGAGGCTTAGTATCTCGGTAATTGTCGACCTACCTTTTCCAATCTTTTCGGAAACCTGGGCGTGGCTGTAATCATATAGATCGATCAAGGCATTCAAGCCGTCGGCTTCTTCGAAAAAATCCAAGTCCTTTCTCTGGAGATTCTCTATCAGCGAAATCTCCAAAGCTTCACTGTCAGAGACGGACATTTCAATAGCCGGAATTTCATTCAGGCCTATGTTTTTCGAAGCCAAATACCGCCTTTCTCCGGCGATAATCTCGTATCTATCACCCTTTGGGCGGACAATGATAGGCTCAAGGACGCCTTTTGCCTTGATGGAGGCCATGAGTTCTTCGATATTGCCGAGTTCATTCCTAGGCTGATGGGGATTGGGTTCGATCTTGTCAATCGACAACATTCTTACGATTGGGCCGGATGATTTTTTAGAAATCAGCTCAACAAAATGAGTGTCATGCCTCATGCCGATGGATTCGGGCAAGCCCGATTTTCTAGTTTTTTGCACGTTCGAGAATCTCCTCGGCTATTTTTCTATATTGTATCGCGCCGATAGAATGCGGCGCATATGTGAATATCGATTCTTTGTAAGCCGGGCTTTCTTCTACCTTCACGCTCTTTGATATGAAAGTCTTGAAAACTTTCTCTCCGAAGACATTGAAAATTCTCTCGACGACGTCCTTGGCGATATTTGTTCGCGTATCATGGAGGGTTATGAGGACTCCCAATATTTGCAGATGCGGATTGGCGACTTTTCTAACCTTGTCGATCGTATCCAAAAGGTCGTCCGTTCCCTCCAAGCATAAATATGACGACTGAATCGGAATCAACAAGTAAGAAGACGCGACGAAGGCATTGAGAGTCACCAAGCCTAAAGTCGGCGGCGTGTCAATCAGAATAAAATCATATGAACATCGAATCTCTTCCATGGCGTCCTTCAATTTGAAATGTCCGTCGATTTGACCCACCAGGGCTGGTTCTAATTTGGCCATGGAGATTCTTGAAACGGCCACATCCAGGCCGGGGACTGTCGAATTCAGGACGGCCTCCTTGAATTTGGCTTCGGGTTTCATGAGCACATCATAAAGAGAGATCGGGTGTTTCTCTGCCCCCACGACACACGACTTAGTGCTGTGTGCTTGAGGATCCATATCGACAAGAAGAACTTTTTTGCCGTATAGCGCGAGACCGGCGGATACATTCACAGCCGTCGTCGTCTTGCCCACTCCGCCTTTCTGGTTGGCGACAGTGATGACCACCTTGTCCTCCTTGGCCTCAAGAATAGAATAATCCTTGAATCAAATCAAATGCTAAATTTTCGCGTCGATTTTTCAATCAGCTTGCCGGCACAGGGATAAGCCTTCTCTTTGAGGCGCGACATAAGAATGGAAATTGTCGGCCGGCCGACAAATTCATATAATTTATTTATATTCAATTAGATAACAAGTTTTTTTGTCGGTCATCCCCGCTTTATCTCCAAAATCACAGTCATTATACAATAACTAGATAGGATATATATAAATAGTGTTGTATTTTTTCTCGACAGTCGATGCGGTATTAAGTATGATGGGCCTCATGCCGCCTCCCTATGCCGGCCGTACGATCGGACTCAAGCGCGTCCTGGGCCTATACGACGCGACCATGCTCGTCGTCGGATCGGTCTTCGGCTCGGGCATTTTCTTGACGACGGGAATCATCGCCGGGCTCGTCCCATACACCGGCCTCATCTGGCTGGCTTGGGCCGCGGGCGGGATCATCACCATCGCCGGAGCGATCTGTTATGGAGAGCTGGGAAGCCTCTATCCGAAGGCCGGCGGTCCTTATGTCTACCTCCGGAAAGCTTTCGGACCCGGGGCGTCCTTCCTTTTCGGATGGCTCTTTTTCTGGATCATCGGCGGCGGCGGGATCGCCGCTCTCGGCGTGGGATTCGCGGATTACGCGCAAATCTTCCTGCCGAATTGGCCGCGGGCTCTCCTGGCCGTCATCGCCATCGTCGCCCTGACGGCGATCAATCTGAGGGGTGTGTTTTGGGGCGCCCGCTTCCAGGGATATCTCGCCGCCGTCCGCATCGCGACCGTGCTGATCATGATCGCCGGCGCGGCCTCTCTCGTCTCCCGAATCGGCTGGAACCGCATCCGTCCTTTTTGGCCGTCCGCTTCGATCTCGGCGGATTCGTTCTCCTGGACGGCTTTCGGGACGGCCCTCATCGTTGTTTTCTGGGCCTACGACGGATGGTATTCGGCCAATTGCGCCGCCGAGGAGATACGCGAGCCGGCCAGGACGGTCCCCAAGGCGCTCTTGGCCGGGACAGCCGCCGTTTTTTTCCTTTATTTGGCCGCGAACATCGTTTATAGTACAGCTCTTCCCATGTCCGAAATGCGCGGTTTGGTGAGAATCGGTGAGGCCGCCGCGGCGAGCCTTTTCGGCGTGGGCCTTGCCCCTGTTTTCGGGGCCGTCATAGCCGCGGCCGTCTTCGGGTGTTTGGCGGCGAACATCCTTTTTTGCGCCCGGGTCCCCTATGCCATGGCCCGAGACGGGCAATTTTTCAATTTCCTCGGCCGGATTCATTCCCGCTCGGGTTCGCCGCGGAACGCCTTGCTCGCTCAAATGACCTGGGCGTCCCTCCTTTGTTTGACCGGGACGTACGAGCGGCTCGTCGAATTCGTGATGTTCGCCGCCGTCCTATTCTACGCCGCGACCTCGGCCTCGGTCATTGTCCTCAGGAAAAAAGAGCCCTCGGCTCCCCGTCCCTACAAGGTTTGGGGATATCCGCTGTTGCCGGCCGCCTACACGGCCGTCAATGCGGCCATCATGGCCGCATTGATCGTCGAGGAACCGATTCCCGCGCTGGCCGGCGCCGGGATCCTTTTGTCGGGGTGGCCGGCTTTTTTGTTCTGGCGAAAGCGGACGGTCGATGCCGGACGGGCAAGGCCGGATTGACGGGACGATGTCTCCTCGAGTCAAGATTCAATCGGAACCGCGGAAGGAGCTCTCCTGTCCGGCAGGCGCCGTTCTCGGCGAATCGCTGTTGAACATCGGGGTTCCCCTTAACCTCTATTGCGGAGGCAGGGGCGTGTGCGGAAAGTGCTTCATCGAGGTCGTCGAAGGGAATATTCCCGAGGCCGAAAACCAGGAGCGCAGGCTCCGGGAGATATCCAATCTTCCTGAAGGATTCAGACTCTCCTGCAGACTTCAAATAAATGGCGATATATCGATAAATATCCCGCCGGCTTCATTATTGCCCCAAATGCCCGTCCTCGTCTCAGGCAAAAGCCGTCCCGTGTCTCTTGAACCCATCCTGAAAAAAATCGTTTTGGATGTCCCCGCCGGCTCGCCCGGCCCGCAGGCCAAGGCCGTCCTCTCCGTCCTCGATTCCGTGTGGCCAGGCCTCGAGCGCGGTTTATCCTCGGACATCGACGGCCTTCCGGTTCGAGGTTCTCCGCCGAGCGGCCCCTCGGCGTTCACGGCCGTCGTCTATGACGAACGGGAGCTTCTGGCCGTCGAGCCCGGCGACACCTCGGACCGGTCGTTCGGTCTGGCCGTAGATTTGGGCACCACGACGCTGGCCGTCGAACTTCTTGACTTGGCCGACGGCCGGACGATCGGGACCGCCGCCGGCCTCAACGGGCAGGCCTCGTTTGGAGCCGACGTCGTCAGCCGGATCAGCGCCGCGTTCGGGAATCCCTCACGGCTCGAGGAGCTTCGAGCCGCCGTGGTCCGCTCGCTGAACGACCTCATCGGGGGTCTCCTCGGCCGGACGAAAACCTCTCCGGCCGCGGTCTACGAGGCCGTCCTGGCCGGCAACACGGCCATGAACCATCTCTTTCTCGGCTCGTCGGTCGACGGTTTGGCCGTCTCCCCATTCGAGGGGAATTTCCGGGCCCGGCCTCCCCTCCCGGCCGGGGGGACCGGCCTCGTCATGAATCCCCGCGGACGGACCTATCTCGTCCCGAACATCGGCGGTTTCGTCGGCGGCGACATCACCGCCGGACTTGTCGCCTCCGGGTTGGATGAGCTTTCGGGCGTTTTTCTCTATATCGACCTGGGGACGAACGGCGAAATCGCCCTCAAGAAAGGCGAGGTGTTCGCCGCCGCCTCGACGGCCGCCGGACCGGCCTTCGAGGGCATGAGCTTGAGCTGCGGAATGCTGGCCCTTCCCGGAGCGATCGGCAAGGCCTCCTACCGCGACGGCCGGTTCGCCGTCGAGACGATCGGCGCTCTTCCGCCCAAGGGCGTCTGCGGAACGGGTCTCATCGATCTCGTCGCCGCCTCTCTGGAGGCGGGACTCGTAACGCCCGGCGGAAAGATCGTCGATCCCGCCAGGCGCCTTCCGGTCATAGGGACGATCAGTCTCACCCAGCAGGACGTCCGGGAGCTCCAACTGGCGGCCGCGGCCGTCAAGACCGGCATCCGGATGCTCTTGGAGTCGGAAGGTCTGTCCGTCGCCGACCTGGACGGCATCTTCGTCGCCGGAGCGTTCGGGGCCTCCCTCGACGCCGAGAAGGCCATGAAAATCGGGCTTCTCCCCCGTTCCAATCCCGAAAAGCTGACCGTTGTCGGAAATGCCTCCTTGGCCGGCGCCCGGGCATTCCTTCTCTCCAGGTCGGAGAGACGCAGGGGAGAACGCCTGGCCCGACGAGTTCGCCATGTCGCCTTGGCCAAAGGCGGCGATTTCCAATCCCAATTCATCGACGCTCTGGAGTTTAAAGAATGGACCTAACCCGTTTCCAAGCCATGTCCCAGGCCGTCATCGACGGCGACCGGGAGGCCGCCGCCGCCCTCGCCCGGGAGGCCCTGTCCCGCGGATTCGACGCCCAGGCGGCCGTCGAGAACGGCTTCATCCCCGGCCTTCAGAAAGTCGGTTCGCTGTGGGAGTCGGGAGAATATTTCCTTCCCGAGCTCCTCGCCGCGGCCGAGGCCATGAAGGCGGCCATGGCCGTCCTGCGCCCCGCCCTCGAGGCCGGCCGGGAGGCCGCCCTCTCGCTGGGCAAGGTCGTCCTCGGGACGATCGAGGGCGACATCCACGACATCGGCAAGAACCTCGTCGGCGCCCTCCTTTCGGCCAACGGCTTCGAGGTCGTCGACCTCGGAGCCGATGTCAAGATCGACCGGTTCATCTCGGCCGCCGAGGAGACCGGGGCGTCGATCATCGGCCTGTCGGCCCTCCTGACGACGACGATGCTCGGCCAAAAGAGACTCGTCGAAGAGCTCCACTCGCGCGGGATTCGCGGTAAGTTCAAGGTCCTCGTCGGAGGGGCCCCGGTGACCCAGAAATGGGCCGATGACATCGGGGCCGACGGATACGGGGAAAACGCCCTGGCGGCCGTCCGGGCGGCCAAGGCCTTGACCGGAAGGGAGTAGGCGATGACCGCCGCCGTCCGCCCCAAGGTCGAATTGCTCTCCCCGGGCCTCATCGACAGGATCCTCCAAGAAGCCTGGCTCATCCTCGAGCGGGAAGGCGTCCTCTTCGAGAATGCCGAGGCCCGGGCCCTTTTCCGGGACGCCGGAGCCTCCGTCGACGAGGCCGGACAGCGCGTCCGGATCGGCCGGCGGCTCGTCGAGGCGTGCCTTTCCCGGACGCCGGAATCGGTCACGCTCTACGACCGGACGGGAGAAGAATCGTTTCGCGTCGGAGGCGACGATGTCCACTTTGACCCCGGTTCGGCCGGCACCAGGGTCGTCGACCACCGGACCGGGCGCGAACGGCCGCCGGTCTCGGAAGACCTCGTGACCCTGGCCAGGCTGGCCGACGCCCTGCCCAACTTCCACTTCCAAAGCACGGGCCTTGTGGCCTCCGACGTTCCTCCCGTTCTCGGCGACAGTTGGCGCGTCTATCTCGCCCTCCTTTACAGCGCCAAGCCCATCGTCACCGGGACGTTCCGGGTCGAGGGTTTCGGGCCGATGCGGGACATGCTGGCCGCCGCCCGAGGCGGCCCGGAGGAGCTCCGGCGGAAGCCCCTGGCCATTTTCGACGCCTGCCCCTCCCCTCCCCTGAAATGGAGCCATCTGACCTCCCAGAGCCTGATCGACTCCGCCCGGGCCGGAATCCCTTCCGAGCTCATCTCGATGGGCATGACCGGCGCCTCCTCGCCGGCGACGATCGCCGGAACGCTCGTCCAGCATGTCGTCGAGAACCTGGCCGGCCTCGTCCTATGCCAGTTGGCGGCCCCCGGCGCCCCGGTCATTTTCGGGGGGTCTCCATCGAGCTTCGACATGCGGAAGGGAACGACCCCGATGGGCGCGATCGAGACGATGATGATCGACATGGCCTACGCCCAGATCGGAAAAGCCCTCCATCTGCCGACCCACGCCTACATGGCCTTGAGCGACGCCAAGACCCCCGACGCCCAGGCCGGCTACGAAAGCGGCATCGGGGCCGTCCTGGCCGCCCTGGCCGGAATCAACGTCGTCTCCGGGCCGGGGATGCTGAATTACGAAAGCGCGGTCAGCTTCGAAAAGCTTGTCATCGACGACGAAATCTGTGGAATGTCTTACCGGCTCCTCGAAGGGATCACGCCCCGGGAAGATCCCCTGGCCGAGCATCTCTTCCGCGAATTCAAGCCCGAGACCCAGTTTCTGACCCTTCCCCACACCCGGAAATGGTACAGGATCGAGCACCGCCAATCCCCTCTTCCTGACCGGGACACCTACGATGCCTGGGTCGCCGCGGGGGCCAAGGACCTTCCCGAGAGGGCTTCGGAGAGGGTCCGAGAGATCCTCGAAGGAACCCCGGCCCGGCGCCCGGAGGCGGGATTGGCCGACGAGCTTCGGCGCATCATCGTCGACGATGCCCGGCGGAGCGGCGTCGCCTCGCTTCCCCTCTGAGGAAACGAACGGTCGACCGGTCACGTTGGGCGTCCTTGCGGGCGGCGGTTGAAATTCTCCTCCCTCGGTGATAGATAGAAAGCGGCCCCGCGCCGGGCCGGAGAGGAGGTCGACATGAGCCCGATCAACCGCCGGGATTTCCTGAAGCTGTCCGCGGCCGGAGGCGCCCTTCACGCTTCCTGGCCCGGCCTGCTTTCTGGTTCGGTCTCCGGCCTTCCGCCGGCCGGAGCCGGGAAGCTCGTCAGTCCCGGCTGCCGGGGGACCAAAGTCAAGGTCGCCAAAATCTACATGGGCCTGCCCGAGCCCCACTGGCCCAAGCCGACGCTCGACCTGGACAGGGAGGTCGCGTTCTACGAGTCGCGCTTCAGCCGCTTGAAGGACGAATTCGCCGATGTCGAATTCGTCGTCGACAGACTGGTCACCTCGCCCGAGGAGGTCGCGGCGATGAGCGACCTCCTCCGGGACGTGGACGGCATCCTGGCCGTCCACTTGACCATCTGGATCGGCCCCATCCTCGAGGCCGTGTTGGCCAGGAAGAAGCCGACGATGATCTTCGCCGCCCCCTACTCCGGACACGAGTGGACCGGATACGGCGGCCTCCTCGTCCGGGAGGAGGGGGCCCTCGCGGAGTGCCTGTTGACGAGCGACACCCGGCAGCTGGCCTTCGCCGTCCGGCCGTTCCGGGCCATCCATCATCTCCGGGAGGCCAAGGTCCTCAACCTGACGACCCGGCCCTTCGAGGAATACGCCGCCGCGGCCCGCGGCAAGTTCGGCACGGAGATCGTCCGC
The DNA here is from genome assembly GCA_016867585.1 of Candidatus Aminicenantota bacterium. GTDB lineage: Bacteria > Acidobacteriota > Aminicenantia > Aminicenantales > UBA4085 > JAAZPG01. The sequence continues at coordinate 10,350 of VGJF01000087.1, forward strand.
CTGGAGCGGAGCCGCGTCCTCCGGGCTTACGAGGCCGTGAGCGATGCCGACGCCCGGGCCGAGACCGGCCGCTGGCTGCGCGGCGCCCAGAGGCTCGTCGAGCCGTCCGAGGAAGAGGTCCATCGTTCCTGCCGGCTGGCCCTGGCCCTCGAGCGGATCCTCGACGAGGAAGGGGCCACGGTGATGGCCGTCGACTGCTACGGCTCGATGTGGGACAAGACCATCACCCTGCCGGCTTATCCCTGCCTCGGGCTGTCGCGGCTGAACAACCTCGGCCTCGGGGGCATCTGCGAGTCGGACCTGCGTTCGGCCATGACCCACATCCTCTTCCAAGGCCTGTCCGGGAAGCCCGGTTTCATCAGCGACCCGACGGTCGACGAGGGGGAGAACAGCATCATTCTGGCCCATTGCCTGGGGACGCCCAACATGGACGGCCCCCAGAGGCCCGCCCATCCCTATAAGCTGCGGACGGTCATGGAAAGGCAGGAGGGCGTCGTCCCCCAGGTCGAGATGCGCGTCGGAGAGAGGGTCACCCAGGCCATTCTCGTCGGGATGGACCGGATCCAGTATTTCACGGGCCGGATCGTCGCCGCCCCCGTCGGCCTGGAACACGACCGCGGCTGCCGGACGAAGATCGCCGTCCGGATCGACGGCGACCTCTCGCGGCTCTGGAGGAACTGGTCCCAGGGGCTCCACCGCCAGACGTGCTACGGCGACTTGACCCGGGAGCTCCAGGTTTTTTCAAAATTCAAGGGGATCACCCTCGTCGACGAGGCGGCTTGAGGCCGGGCCCGGCCCCGGAGACGAATCCGGCCGGATCGGCGGGAAATCCCTTACTCGCCGCCGATCTGGAGGGCTTTGACCCGGAAGGTCGGGGCCGCGGTCCCGCGGTCGAGTTCGAGGTCGTTCCCGACGAGGTCGATTCCGAAGAGGATCTCTTCGGCCGTCCCGGCGACCGTCAGCCCCTTGACCGGAAAGGCGATGCGTCCGTTCTCGATCCAGAATCCGGCCGCGCCGCCGCTGAACTGGCCGTTGACCGGGTTGATCCCGTAGCCCGTGACTTCCTTGAGGAGAAGCCCGGTTTTCGTCGCCCGGACGATGTCCTCGGGACGGGAGGCTCCGGCCGCGATATAGAAATTGTGCGGGCCGATCCCGGGAAGGCTTCGGAAACCGCCGCGGGAGGCATTGCCCGTGCTTTTCAGGCCGGCCCTCCGGGCGACGATCGTGT
>VGJF01000088.1 GCA_016867585.1 Candidatus Aminicenantota bacterium
GTCTCGACCTTCGGCGACGGGGCCACCTCGGAAGGCGACTTCCATGAAGGCCTGAACTTCGCCGGCGTCTTCCGGACCCCGAACGTCTTCGTTTGTTACAACAACCAGTGGGCGATCTCCACCCCCCGGCGCCGCCAAACGGCCTCGGAGACGATCGCCGAAAAAGCCGCCGCCTACGGCTTTCCGGGAATCGCCGTCGACGGAAACGACATCCTGGCGGTCTTCGCGGCGGTGAGCGAGGCCCTGGAACGGGCCCGGTCCGGCGGGGGTCCGACCTTCATCGAAGCCGTGACCTACCGGATGGGCGACCATACGACCGCCGACGACGCCCGCAAGTATCGCCCCGAAGGAGAAGTCAAGACCTGGGAGAGCCGCGATCCCATCCTCCGCTGCCGGGCCTATCTTCGTGAAAAAGACCTTTGGGACGAGACCTTCGAAACGGACATCAAGGAAAAGGCGATGTCGAACATCGAAAAGGCCGTGGCCGAAGCCGAGGCGAGGCCGGCCGCGGCGCCGGAAGATGTTTTTGCCTTCACTTACCGGGAGATGACGCCCCGCCTCCAAAGTCAGCTCGCCGAACTCCGGGAGATCCTCGAGGAGGCGGGCCGATGAAGATGACCATGGTCCAGGCCCTCAATCAGGCTCTTGCCCAGGAGATGGCCCGCGACCCGCGGATCGTCGTCCTCGGTGAGGACGTCGGGCGAGACGGCGGGGTCTTCCGGGTCACCGAAGGCCTCATCGAGCGATTCGGGGAGCGGCGGGTGATCGATACCCCCTTGGCCGAATCGGGTATCGTCGGGGTTTCGGTCGGGATGGCCGCCCTCGGCCTCAAGCCGGTCGCTGAAATCCAATTCATGGGCTTCATCTACCCCGCCTTCAATCAGATTCTCTCCCATGTCGCCCGGCTCCGGAACCGGACCCGGGGACGGTTCACGGCTTCCCTTGTCATCCGGACGCCCTACGGAGCGGGAGTCCGGGCCCTCGAACACCATTCCGAGAGCACGGAAGCCTTCTTCTGCCACATCCCGGGCCTGATCGTCGTCGTCCCCTCGAGTCCGGCCGAGGCCAAGGGGCTTCTCGCGGCCGCGATCCGGAGCGAGGACCCCGTCATTTTCCTCGAGCCGACCCGGCTCTATCGGGCCGGGAAAGAGGACGTCCCTGAAGATCCGTTCGAAATTCCCCTCCGGCGGGCCCGGGTCGTCCGCGAGGGGACGGACCTCACGGTCGTCGGCTGGGGGGCGATGATTCCGTCGATCCTCAAGGCCGCCGAGGACGCGGCTTCTTCGGGTGTATCCGTCGAGGCGGTCGACCTCCGGACGCTGACCCCCTTCGACGAGGAGACGATCCTCGCCTCGGTCGGAAAAACAGGCCGGGCGGTCATCGTCCATGAAGCCCCGAAAAACGCCGGGATCGGGGCGGAAATCGCGGCCGTCATTGCTGAAAAAGCCCTTCTCAGCCTCGAGGCCCCGGTCCTCCGGGTTGCCGCGCCGGACATCACGCCTCCCCTGCCCAAGACCGAGGACTATTATTACGTCGGTCCCGAGAAAATCCTCCGCGGGATTCGACGGACGATGGAGTTCTGACCATGGCTCATGCCTTCCGTTTTCCGGACGTCGGCGAAGGGATCACCGAGGGCGAAATCGTCCGCTGGCTCGTGGCCGAGGGGGACGAGGTCAAGACCGACCAGCCCCTGGCCGAGATCGAGACCGACAAGGCCGTCGTCGAGATGCCTTCGCCCTACGCCGGCACCGTCCTCAAGCTCCACCACCGGGAGAAGGATATCATCAAGGTCGGATCCGTCCTGGTGACGATCGGCGAAAAAGGCGAGCGCGTTCCCGAAGCGGCCGAAGTTCCGTCCGCCGCGCCGGGTCCCGGAAGACCGGCCGCGGCCCCGCCGGCCCCGGCTTCAGGGACGGAGCTCCCGGCAACACCCAAGGTTCGAAAGCTCGCCAAGGATCTGGGCATTGACCTGCAAGCCGTCACGGGAACGGGCCCTCAAGGACGGATCACCGAGAGCGACGTCCGGGCCGCCAAGCCGAAACCCGCCGCGCCAGCCGTCAAGGTCAAGGCGAAATATGATTTCTACGGTTCGCTCGAACGCGTTCCTCTTCGCGGCGTCCGACGGGCGACGGCCAAGCGGATGCGGGAATCCGTGGACAAGGCGGCCCATGTCACCCATTTCGACGAGGCCGACGCCTCGGCTCTCATCCGACTCCGCGATCGATTCAAAGCCGAAGCCGAGTCCCGGGGGATCAAGCTGACCTATCTGCCGTTCATCGTCAAGGCCGTCGCCGCGGCCCTCAAGATCCATCCCTTCCTGAACGCGACTCTCGACGACGAGGAGGCGGAAATCATCCTCAAGTCCTATGTCAACATCGGCATCGCCGTCGACGTTCCCGACGGCCTGATCGTCCCCGTCGTCAAGATGGCCGACCAGAAAGGCGCTCTCGAGATCGCCGGGGAAATCCAAAGCCTCGCCAAAGCGGCCCGGGAGAGGACGCTCGACCTCGCCGACCTCAAGGGGGGGACGTTCTCGATCACGAACGTCGGCGTCCTCGGCGGCGAGGCGGCCACTCCGATCATCAATTATCCCGAGGTCGCCATTCTGGCGACCATGAGGATCGCCGACCGCGTCCGGGCCGAAAACGGCCGGCCCGCCGTCAAGAAAACGCTCCCTCTCTGTTTGTCATTCGACCATCGGGTCATCGACGGGGCCGAGGCCGCCCGCTTCACGACCGACCTCAAGAAGATCCTGGAAAACGAGGATGCCCTCGCCCGGGCCGCCCAGGCTATCTAGGGCGGTTGCCGGGGTCGAGAAAGACGACCTTCGGCACGTGGAATTCGATCTCCTCGTCCTCGAGCTGGACGTAGGTGACGACGATCAGGACATCGCCGGCTTGAGCTTTGGGGGCCTCAGCCCCATAGACCGAAACTTTTCCCGATCCCGCTTTTTCCCGGATGACGTAGGTCGAGAACCTCTCCCCGTTGGTGATGTTGGAGACGTGGACTTTCTCGTAGGGGATGAGGTCGGCCGCGGCCAGGAGGTCTTCGTCCAGGCCAAGGCTGCCCTCGGAGTGCAGGTTGGCGTCGGTGACGACGGCCCGGTGGAGCTTCGACTTGAGCAAGGTTCGGCGCATGGCATTCTCCTCAATTTCCGACGATCATGCGTGACGTTGGTCGCCTCGGGGATGGGCGTAAAGTCACGTTCAGGTCCAGGCTATCTCTTCCTCCGTCCGTCCTTCTCGGCGTAACTCGAGGGGACGTAGTAGAGGGAGGTTTTCTTCATCTTCCCGATTTGGGCGACGATGTCCTCGAGGTCGGCCTCGCGGCCGAGGTCGAGGTCGTCCGACTTGACGACAAGGAGGGGGGCGGCCTGGTAGTTGAAGAAAAAATAGTCGAAGGCCTCGATGAGGTCCTGGAGGTACTTCTCGGAGATGTTCCTTTCGAGCGGCGATCCCTCCCTGGCCACCCGGCGGACGAGGGTCTGGAGGGAAATTTGAAGATAAATGACGAGGTCGGGCCTGGCCACCCGCTCGGCGAAGACGCCGTAAATTTTCTCGTAGACGACAAGCTCGTCGTCGGTCAGGGTCTGGTAGGCGTAAATCTTGTCCTTTTCGATGATGTAATCGCAGAAGATCCGCTCCTCGAAAAGGTCGCGCTGGACGAGCCGGACCTGCTGATGGTAGCGGTTGACGAGGAAGACGAGCTGGGCCAGGAAGGCCGCGCCGTCCTTTTCGTCGTAAAAATCCTTGAGGTAGGGATTTTCGGTTCGGTCGAGAACGACCCGCCCCCCCATCCGCTGGGCCAAAAGCCCGGCCAGTTTCGTCTTTCCGGAATGGAAGACCCCCTCGACGGCGATGTGCTTGAAACCGGCATCAGGTCCTTCGGGCATGGGCGGCGGCTCGAGGCGAGCCAGTTATAGCGGATCAGGCTGGCCAAGTCAACTTGGAGGGCAAGCCCGCCCGGCCTTTCATGGGGCGGGAGGCGGGTGGACCGAACCCGGGCCGGCGGGCGGAGAGTCGATCCGTCCGGGGATGACGATCCAGGCAATGAGGTAGAAGACGAGCATCGGGATGACGACGCTGATGAGGGCGATGGCCGTGAAAATCAACCGGACGAGAGAGACATCGACGTCGAAATATTCGGCCAGGCCGCCGCAGACGCCGCCGATCATCCGCTGGTTCAGGGACCGATAAAGGCGTTTGGCCATTTCCTGGCCCTCCTTTCATTGGCTGATCCGGATCGGAAGAAGGACCGTCGTGATGCCTTTTCACCGCGGCTCCCGCTGGATGGCGAAGGCCGTATCGTTGGGCATGAGCCTGTGGAGAAGCCCGGTCTTCGGGCATCGTTTCTCCGGGCTATTGTATCTCGGCCCGACGGCTTTTTCAAACCCGCGCCTTTCCGGTCCGTTCGCGGCGGAAATTCTTGACTCCACCCGGCCTCTGTGGTATCCGATAGGTGCCGATTTTCGGGCGCAAAACCATATCTTCCGCGGAGGTCAAGTTTCATGCACGGATGGACAGGCTCGATTCTCCGGGTCAACCTTTCGACGAAATCGCACCGCAAGGAGTCCTTCAGCGAGGATTTCGCCCGCCGCTGGGTCGGCGGGCGGGGTTTCGCAGCCAAGATCCTCTACGACGAAGTCCCGCCGGGAACCGATCCTTTCGGTCCCGACAACAAGCTCGTCGTCGCCCTCGGGCCGATCGCCGGCATTCCCGCCCCGAACACGGGGAAAGCCGTCGTCGCCGCCAAGTCCCCCTTGACCGGGTTCTACGGCGACGGCAACCTCGGCACCCGCGTCTCGGAACAGCTCCGGAAGGCGGGCTACGACGCCCTGATCGTCGAAGGCAAGGCCGACGGGCCGACGATCCTCTACATCGAAGACGAAAAAGTCGAATTCCTGCCCGCCGACGAGATTTGGGGCAAGGGGACCTATGCGACCAACGATCACATTTACGGGAAATACGGGGCCGGCGTCGGAGTGCTCAACATCGGCCAGGGAGGGGAAAACCTGAACCGTTACGCCGTCGTTCGGAGCCTCGAGGGGCGGGCCGGGGGGCGTCCGGGGATGGGTGCCGTCATGGGTTCGAAGCTCCTCAAGGCCATTGTCGTCAAGGGCACCCGACCGATCCCTCAGGCCGATCCCCAGACGATGAAGGCCCTCGGCTTCGGCGACCTCAAGGAGGTCGGCCGAATCGACAAGGAGACGGGCTGGTCCATCCAGAGCACCACCGGGGTCCTGGCCTGGTGCAACGAGGTCGCCGGGCTTCCCGTGCGCAATTTCCGCAAGACCCGTCACCCCGAAGCCTGGAAAATCGACGGCGAACGGCTGAACGAGGCTCGGATCGCGACCTACGGCTGCCCGAACTGCACGATGCGCTGCGGGATCACCATCCGCGACCGGGAAGGCCGGGAGTCCGAGCTCGATTACGAGAACATCGGCCTTCTCGGGGCCAACCTCGAGATCTTCGAACTCGACCAGGTCGGCTCCCTGAACTACCTCTGCGATGAATACGGAATCGATACGATGTCGGCCGGTTGCGTCCTGAGTTTCTACGCCGACGCCATCGACCGCGGCGCGGCCAGAGGCGATTTCATGTTCGGCGACGCCGAAGCGGCCAAGAAACTCCTGACGATGGCCGCGCACCGCGACGGGGAGCTCGGCAACCTCCTGGCCGACGGCTCTCTGCGGATGGCCCGGGCCTTCGGCCGCGGCTCCGAGGCCTATGCCATGCAGGTCAAAGGCCTCGAGGTCGCGGCTTACAATTGCAAATTCATCCCCGGCCAGGCCCTGGCCTTCGGCGTCGCGGCCATCGGGGCCCATCATCGGGAAGCTTGGATCATCACTTTCGAACTCAAGAACACGACCCGCGAGTCCTACGGCCCGGAAAAGGCGGCCAAGGTCATCGATCTCCAGCGCATCCGCGGCGGGATGTTCGAGTTCATCGTCGCCTGCCGCTTCCCCTGGATCGAGCTCGGCTGGGGCCTGGACAACTATCCGAAATATTTCAACGCCGCGACCGGCCTGAACTGGGGCCTGGAGGACATGTGGCGCGTCGCCGACCGGATCTACGGCCTGATCAAGTTGAACTATCTCCGCGAATTCCCGAACGCCTCCCGCCAGGATGACTATCCTCCCGCCGTCTGGTTCGACCCGGCCAACGCCGATACGGACGGCCCGATCGCCGGCAAGGTCCTCGAGCGGGACAAGTACGACGGCCTTCTCCAGCATTACTACGACCAGCGCGGCTACGACCAAAGGGGAATCCCGACCCGGGCGACCCTGGCCCGGCTCGGCCTTGAGGCGGAAGCCGCCGCGGCCGAAAAATTCGGCCGCTTGACCTGAGCCGGAGATGAAAGTCCGGGTCAAGCTCATCGGGCCGCTGGTTTACGAGGCCGGCTTCAGCGAAAAGGACGTCGAGCTGCCCGAAGCGGCGACGGTTGAAGCCCTGCTCGCCGGGCTGGCCTTGTCGCAGAGACGCCCGAGAATCGTCACCCGGAACGGCCGGGCGGTCGTCCCCCAGGAAATTCTCGAGGAGGGCGACCGGATCGCCGTCTCCCCGCTCTATTCGGGCGGATAATCAACGGGGACGGGACCCGATTTTCTGAAATCGGGATCCTATCCCCCTTCGTCCAGGAAGGCAGGATGGCCGAAACTTCGATTCTCATCAACGGCACATGGCGGCCGGCGAGGCCCGTCGGATCGTTTCGAGCGTTTGATCCTTCAACCGGCGTACCCCTGCCGGAGCTTTTCCCGGTCTCCTCCCGGGAAGACGTTCTCGAAGCGCTCGAGGCCGGACGGAAAGCCGCCCTCGAACTCGCGGCAAGGCCTCCCGAGACGATCGCCGGTTTTCTCGAACTCTTCGCCCGGCGGATCGTCGAGCGGGCCGAAGAGATCGTCGCCGTCGCCCATTGCGAAACAGCCTTTCCGATCGAGCCCCGGCTCCGCCTGAACGAGCTGCCGCGGACGGCCGACCAGATTCGCCAGTCCGCCGAGGCCGCCCGCGACCGCTCCTGGCGCCGGGCGACGATCGCGTCGAAGCTCAACATCCGGTCCATGTACGGCCCCCTGGGCGGCCCGGTCGTCGTCTTCGGACCGAACAATTTCCCCCTGGCCTTCAACGCCGTCGGAGGAGGAGACGCGGCCGCGGCCATCGCCGCCGGAAATCCGGTGATCGCCAAGGGCCATCCCGGCCATCCCTCGACGACGAGGCTTTTCGCCGAAATCGCGGCCGGCTGTCTGGCCGAGACCGACATGCCGAAAGCGACTCTCCAATTGGTTTATCACCTCAACCCGGAGGACGGACTCAGTCTGGTCGCCCATCCCTGGACAGGCGCGACGGCGTTCACCGGAAGCCGCGCGGCGGGCCTCAAGCTCAAGGAAGCCGCGGACAGGGCCGGAAAGCCGATTTATCTCGAAATGTCGTCCGTCAACCCCGTTTTCATCCTCCCCGCGGCCATGCGGGAGCGGGGGGAACAGATCGCCGCCGATCTCTTTGCCTCGTGCAGCTTGGGGGCCGGCCAGTTCTGCACCAAGCCGGGGCTCGTCATTTTCGTCAACGACGACGCCGGCCGCCGCTTCGTCGAGGCCGCCCGAGGCCTTTTCGAGCAGCCGCCCTCGGGCTATCTCGTCGGGCCCGGGCTCATCGGCGGCCTCAAGGCCGCGATCGCCAAGATGAAGCTTCAGAAAGCCTTTGTCCTCGTCGGAGGAACAGAGACCGACGGGCCGGGATTCGGGTTCGCGAACACTCTTCTCGCCGTCCATGCCTGGGACTTTCTCCGGTCTCCGGATGTCTTCCAGCAGGAAGCGTTCGGGACGGCGACCGTTCTCGTCTTCGCTCCCGACGTCGAGGAGATGACCGCCGTCGCCGAGGCGTTGGGAGGAAACCTCGCCGGCTCGATTTACAGCCACGGGCAGGGCGAAGACGACGGCCTCTATCGAACGATCGAGCCTCTGCTTCTCCGGGGCGTAGGCCGCGTCCTGAACGACAAGATGCCCACAGGCCTGGCCGTCGTCCCGGCCATGGTCCACGGCGGGCCTTTCCCCGCGACGGGGCATCCCGGATTCACTGCGGTCGGCATCCCGGCGGCGATGCTCCGCTTCGCCGCCCTCCGATGTTACGACAATGTCCGTCCGGATCGGCTGCCCGAAGAGCTCAGGGACAAGAACCCGACCGGACGAATGTGGCGACTCATCGACGGCGAGTGGACTTCGCGAGACGTTTTTTCCTGAGCCTCATCAGCAACTCGACGGCGAGGTTGGCCTGCATGGAGGCGACGACGCCGACCCGGGGGGCCATGGGCGAGACGCCCGGCGCAGGCTCCGAGCTTTCGTCGCCGATGAGGAAGAGATTTCCGATCCGCCGCTCGCGGATTTTGCGATTCCCGCCGTAACCGGAAAGCCCGGAGGCGGCGATGATCGGACGCCCGGGAAAGGCGGCGAGCCAGGCTTCGATCAGCATCTGCTTCTCCTCGGCCCGGTCGAAGGCTTCGATGAGGAGGTCCGCTTCGGCGAACAGCCGTCCGACGTTCCGGCGGTTGATCCGGAGGGGCAGGGCGGCGATCTCGGTCAAAGGATGGATTTTTTTTAGGTTTTCCGTCAGGGCATCGACTTTCAGCCGGCCGACCTGTTTCCAGAAGTATTGTTGCCGGTTGAGGTTGGAAATTTCGATGCGGTCATAGTCGGCAATGATGAGCTTGCCGATTCCTGCCCGAACGAGGGCCACGGCGACGTTCGATCCCAGGCCGCCGGCGCCGGCGATTCCGACGACGCTTCGCCTCAAGACCCGGAGGACTCCGGGGTCGTGACAACGAAAAAACGCCTTTTCCCCCTCGCGAACGGCCGCGCCATACGCTTTCTTCGCCGAAAACGACAAGCCCTTTTTAGTCATCCCTTCCCGCCTTTCCGGGACCCGGCCCGTCCGGCGGCCGGCCGGCCGATCGCCTCCACGAAATCGGCGATTTCCGCGATTTGCCCGGGTTCGAAGACGGAAACGCCCGCCTCGACCGGAAAATCGGCGACGATGGCCCGCAGCTCTCCCTGACGGAACCGGGCCTTTTCCGCGACGCCGCGACGGAGGACCTCGATTTTCGGAACATCCATTTCCGTCCGCCCCCCTTCGACGAAAATAAAATCGACATCGCCGAAGAACGCCGCCGTCTTCCCGTCCCTTGGCCGGCGTCCGGGAAGAGGGTAGAGGACGGCCATCCGCCCGGGCCCGACGAGGGCGACGCCGCAGGCGCCGGCGCGGAGAAAGAGATTCGAGTCCTTGCCCCGAGGCCCGAAGTCGAAGCCGTGGCCGCAATGCTTGATCACGGCCACCGTCCGGCCGCGTCGCCGGAGGGACGCGACCAGCTTCCGGAGAATGGTCGTTTTTCCCGTTCCCGACCGCCCGACGAAAGCGATGACTTCCGCCCGACCGGCCCGCGGTTTGCCCATCTCCGATTCGCCTCAGAGGCCGAGCTCGGCGTCGATGCCTTGCATCGCCGCCAGGGCGAGGGCGATGAACTCGTCGAGCTCCAGCCCCAATCGGCGGCACTCCTCGATCTCCTCCCGCCGCGCCCCGCGGGCGAAGCTCTTCTCCTTGTAGCGTCGTTTGACGAACTCAAGGTCGATGCTTTTGAGCTTCTTGTCGGGATGCATCAAGGCCGCGGCGATGATCAGGCCGGTCAAGGGATCGATGGCGAAGATCGCCCAATCCATCAGACTCTCGCAGGGGACCTTGGCGGCATGGGCCCGGACGGCGTGGATGATGTCCGGGGCGAGCCCCTCGGCCTCGAGGATTTTCACGGTCTCGGTCGTGTGGAGGTCGGGGCTTTTCTCGGTCAGCTCATAGTCGAGGTCGTGAACGAGGCCGGCTAGGCCCCAAGGCTCGGGATCGCGGCCGAGCCGGGCGGCGGCCGCCCTCATGCACGACTCGACGGCCAGACAGTGCTTGACGAGGTTCTTGTTCTTGAGATGCCGCCTGATGAGGTCCAAGGCTTCGCTTCGGGTCATGATGTCTTCTCCTTGGCCGCGGGCGCCGGGGATTTCAAGAAGAGGATCGTCGTCCGGTCCGCCTCCGGCTCGAAATAGGCGATCCACAGGCGGGCATCGAGCCAGTGGGGACCGGCACGGATGTCCCGGGGAGTCTGGAAGGCGACGACTCGATCTCCGCCCAAACGGGGACAAGCGACAAGGGATGTCGTCGGGGACGCGGCGAAGATATGCGTCCCGGCCAAAACGGGCGCATAGAGGCCCCGGCCCGGCAGGGGGTGCCACCACAACGTCGTCCCCGTCTTGACCGAAAGGCAAAAGAGGACATGATTGGAAAGAACGGCGAATATTCGTCGGCCGTCGAAGGCCGGCGGGCCGGAGAATATCCCGCCCAGTCTGACCGACCAGCGCCGCTTCAGGGAAGGGAGATTCCAGCCGGCGATCGAGTGATCCTCCAAGCCGGAGACAAGAATGTCCCCGGCGACCAAAGCCGGCCCAACCAGGACACCGCCGGCATCCCGCGAGGCCAGGGGCTTGCCCTCGGGGCCGACGAGGTGGATTTTTCCGTCCGCCGTCCCGAAGACCAGACCTCCGCGCCAGGGAATCAAGGATGAACGGACGGCCGAGGAGGCGTCAAGAGTCCACTTGCCCTTGCCCGTCCGGGGCTCCACGGCGACGACCTTCGTCCTTTCCGATCCAAAAACGACCAGTCCGGAAAAACCCGCCGGGGCCGGGGCGACGGGCCGGCCGGGTTCGTTTTTCCAGACGACCTTCCCCTCGAGATCAAGGCCGAACATCCGGCCCGTCCGGTCGACGACGACGAGGCGTTCTCCGACGGCGAGAGGGGAACCGTCGATCGGAACCGGAGCCGAGTAGCTCCAGCGGAGGGTCCGTTTGGCCGCGTCGACGGCATAGACTCGGCCCGATCGGGTGGCCAGAAGGACGAGCTCTTTCCCGGCCTCTTGCAAGGAGCCGGTGATTTCCCCATCCACGGAAAGCCGGCCGTCGACGGCGAGGGGGAATTTCCAAGCGGATTCCTCGGCCGGGGGGCGGAGGCTCGCCAGGGAGCAGCCTCCCAGCCCCAAGGCCGCCGACGAGATGAGGGCACCGAAGAGCCGGATGGACATGGCGAAGCAATCATTATAGCACACGGCCTCTTTACATCGGTCCGCCAAATTGCTACAATTTCGATAGAAAAACCATGGTCAATTACATCCTTCTCTACAAGATCAAGAAGAAGGTCAAAGCGTTGATCAAGGACAAGCTCGTCCTCGGCGAGCTGGCCACGACCCCCAGCTCGTGCCTCGATTGCCTGGCCACCGACCTCAGTTGGGAGATGTACTACCTGCTCAAGGAAAAAGAGGAAGACTGATCAATCCGTCCCGGTCTCGGGCGGCCGTCGCCATTTCGCCTTGGCGGCTTCCCACCACGCCATCCGCTTCCGGATGTCCTTCTCGAAGCCGAAGGCTCCCGGCTCGTAGAAGCGCTTTCCCCTCAGCCGCTCGGGCATCGTCT
>VGJF01000089.1 GCA_016867585.1 Candidatus Aminicenantota bacterium
TTTACGGCGAAGGGGAATTCGGTTTATGCCATCTGCCTGGACTGGCCCGCAAAGGAGGTGGTAGTCAAGGCCTTCGAGAAGAACGGGGTTGCCGGGCAAAAGGTGGCAACGGATTTACCACAGAAGTTGATCAAGATCGATTAATAATGAGTTAATGACCCCGCGGCAAGCCGCGGGGCATCAAGAGCGCAGCTTTAAAACAAGCTGCGCAGGCCCTTGCTCGAGGTCTCGATGGTGAAGGATGTATTTTTGGATTATGTCCCGAGTCACTCGCTCTCCGACTGTGCGGGCGAAATAACCATCCTCCCACAATTCCCCGCCCCACAATCTCTTTTTCAGACTCGGGAACTCGCGAAACAATCCCCGTCCGCTGTTGCTTTTGATAATCCTGACGACTTCCCCGATCGATCGAGATGGCGGGAACGAAACCAAGAGATGGATATGTTCCTCCATGATCTCCTTTTCCAATATCTCGATGTCGTAAGCCTCGCATATTTCTTGGATTATCTTCTCCGCTCGTTCCCGGATCTCCGGCCGCTCGAAGATTTTTTTCCGGTACTTCGGGCACCAAACCAGATGATAGGCACAGTCGTAGACCGAATGACTCGTTCGTTTCAACGCCACGCATCGTTTATATCATATCCCCGAGCAAGGGCCTATGCGGATAAGGGGGACTTTCCGGTCCCCCTTATAACCCCCTCGGAAAGGCATGAATTCATCCCCGCGGCAAGCCAGCGGGGGATTCTTCAAAGGTTTCTCTAAACTTGATGTATCGACAAGAAGGCTAAATTGCTTATTTTCCAGGGGGAACAGATGGGGTGAGTGAGGGGACTTGAACCCCCAGCCTTCGGATCCACAGTCCGATGCTCTAACCATTGAGCTACACTCACCGTCCGTCGGCTTGGAACCGATTTTCGCACGCTCCGGCCCGGAAGTCAAACTCAGGCAGGATCGGCGAGGGGAAAGAAGACCTAAACGAGCTCCCTCAGAAACGGCAGGGCGGGGCGGACGCGGATTCCATTCGGGGTCAGATAATCTTTTTTCCCCGAGGCGGCGATTTGGACGGCTTCGGCGTCGGGAAACCGGGCCTTCAGATACTTAAGGCCTTGATCGACTTCGGCATCGCCCCACTTGGCCTCGATCAAGCGGATAGGTTTGCCCGCCTCGCTGACGACGAAGTCGACTTCGCGGCCGTCCACGTCCCGAAAATAGCGCAATTCGAGGTCCCGGCCTTTCGCGTCCTGCTCGTAATGAACCCATTTCAGGAGATGCCCGGCGACCATGTTTTCGAAACGCCGAGGCGGCTCAGGGACCTGGCTCCAGTCATAGTGATAGTGTTTCTGTTCCTTTTTAACGGCCCTGATGGCCGGCGCGCCGAACGGAGGGAGGCGATAGATAACATAGAGCCTCTCCAAGACCTGGAGCCATCGGGATAGCGTTTTATGGCTGACTTGGAGATCTTCCCGCAAGGCGTTGACCGATAGAGGCGCCCCGACGAGCTGGGGGAGCCGGATCGCCATGAGTTCGAGATTTCCCAAATCGGCGATTTTTTCGAGCGACGTGATTTCCTCACGGATGACGCGGCTTCGATACTCGCGGGACCATCGTCGGGCCTCGGTTTCCGAGCCGGAGAGAAACGGCTCGGGAAAGCCGCCGAGCCGGAGAAGGTCCGTGAAGCCGGATTCCGAAGCGATCTTCAATTCCGCCGCCGAGAAAGGATGAAGCCGCAGGAAATGATACCGTCCCTGGAGCGAATCTCCTCCGAACCGATAAACGTCGAGGCGGGCGCTTCCAACGACGAGGATCCGCCAGCGGCGCGCGGGGCGATCGACCAGGCCTTTCAAATAGTTGCGCCATGACCGGTATTTGTGGATTTCGTCGAAGATCACGGCTCCGCCGGGCGGAAGCTCGCGCCGGAGGACCCTGTCGCGATGCTCGGCGATATCCCAGTTGAGGTATTCGTTCTCGCCCCGGATGATTTGACGGGCGAGGGTCGTCTTGCCGACCTGTCTCGGTCCCGAGACGAAAACCATCTTTCGGGCGAGATCTTTCTGGACTTGGGCGCCGAGATAGCGTTTTTTCATGGGGATAGGATACTAGTATTTTGGACAGGTGTCAAAAAAACTCGCGAGTTTTTTGAACCCTTGGCAAATCCTCTGGCTCGGGTCAGAGCTCCCGGGGCTCAATGACGAGGCGGAGGCCGTTAGAACCGTTTCTGGCCCTCGATCATCTCGAGGACGTCGGCGGCGTCGCGCCACTGGGGCCGGACCTTGACCTGGAGGTCGAGGTAGATCCGGGCTTCGAGGATGTCCTCCATCTCGCGGCGGGCCTCGATCCCGATCGTCTTGATGACCTGGCCCTTGCGGCCGATGATGATTTTCCGTTGATTGTCGCGCTCGACGAGGATGCCGGCCTTGATGTAGACGAGGGGCCTCGCCCGCCGCTCCTCTTTCGAGATGCGGAGCGGGGGGATGTTCCCTTCGCGGGGGAACTTCGGATGGGGGAGCGGGGCGTGCTCGTCGCCGACGGGAGGGATGGGGAGCTCAACGCCTTCGTCTTCCTCTTCAGCCTCTTCTTTTAATTTTTCTTCCCCTCGGGTCTTTTCCTCGGATAAACCTTCAGCTTCTGTTGCGGCTTCTTTCTCGGCGTCCCTTTCTTCCCGATATTCGGCCCGTTTTGCGTCCCCCAATTCGCTTTCCCATAATTCGTCCTCCCACTCCTCGCGCTCGTCTTCCTCTTCTTCCCCAGCCTCGCCGCCCGCCTCGCCCTCCTTCTTCCTCTCGATCCGGTCGATGACGACGGCCGTCGCCCAGGGGAGCTCGGCGCTGACGTGGGCCAGGACCTTCTCCCGGATGATCTCGGAGAGGAGGAACCGCTCGCTCTGGTCGGAGACGTCGTCCTCGCCGTAGACCCTCTCCGCGGCCGGGAGATTGTCGAAGACGAGCTTCTCGAGGACGTCGACGTTCGTCCCCCGCAGGGCCGAGATGGGGACGATCTCCTTGAAATTCGCCAGGTCCTTGTACTTGTCGATAAGGAGGAGGATCGAGTCCTTCTTGACGGCGTCGACCTTGTTGATCAGGAGGAAGAGGGGAGACTTGACCGCCCGGACGAGCTCCAGGGCGAACTCGTCGCCGTGGCCGAACTTCTCGCCCCCGTCGATGAGGAGACAGACGAGGTCGGCCGTCTGGAGAGAGGCGTGGACGAAGCTCATCATCCGCCGGTTGAGCTTGTGGAGGGGCTTGTGGATGCCGGGGTTGTCGATGAAGATGATCTGGCCGCGCGGCGCCGTCTTGATCCCCAGGATGCTCATCCGGGTCGTCTGGGGCTTGTCCGAGGTGATGGCCACCTTCCGGCCGAGGATCTTGTTGAGAAGGGTTGATTTGCCGACGTTGGGACGGCCCACCAACGCGACCGTCCCGACCCGTGTCGCCGGCGCGGGCGGCTTGGGCGGCGCCGCCCGCGTTCGCTTGGCCGCGCCGGCCTCAGCTTTTTTCGCTCGGGGCATTTTTCCGGATCCTCAGGGTCTTGACCCGCTTGCCGTCGGTGTCCAGGACCTCGATCTCGAGGCCCTTCAAGAGCACGCGCTCCCCTTTGTGGGGGAGCCGGCCGAGATGGTGGACGACGAAGCCGCCGACGGTGATGAAATCGTCTTCGGCCAGCTCCTCGTCCATGAGGTCCTCGACCTCCTCGACCTTGACCTCGCCCGAGACGGTGTAGTCGGCCGGGGCGTGCCGGACGATCCGGGCCTCCTCGGTGTCGTACTCGTCGTGGATCTCGCCGACGATCTCCTCGATGAGGTCCTCCATCGTCACCAGGCCGGTCACCCCGCCGTGCTCATCGACGACGACGGCCAGCTTCTGCTTGGCCTTCTGGAACTCGTCGAGGAGGCCGGAGACCTTCATCGACTCGGGGACGAAGAGGACGGGCCGGACGAGGGGCTCGATCGGGGCCTCGTCGAACTCGTACTCGGAGTAGGCCAGGAGGTCCTTGGCCAGGACGACCCCGTCGATGTTGTCGAGCCGGTCCTTGTAGACCGGGATCCGGGAGTACTTCATGGTGATGATGAGGTTGCGGAGGGTCCGGAGGTTCGCCTCGCGCTTGATGCAGACCATGTCGATCCGGGGGGTCATGACCTCGCGGACGACGGTGTCGCCGAAGGCCACGGCCTTGCGGACGAGCTCCTCCTCGTGCTGCTCGATGATCCCCTCCTCCTGGGCCTCGTCGAGAAAGGTCTCGATCTCCTCCTCGCTCGCCTCGTGGTCCTCCTCCGGGGCCTTCCTTTTCTCCTCCCGGGCGCAGAGCCACCGGTCGAGGAGGAGGACGGGGGCGGCCAGGGCGAGCAGAAGGCGGCGGGCGGGGAGGAAGACCCGGAGCAGGCCCTCGTCCCAGAGGCCGGCCAGGAGCCGGGGGGCGGCGTCGAAGAAGAGGGCGTAGAAGGCGGCCGCCCCGAGGAAGAACCAGAGGGGCCTGAAGCGGAGGCCGGGGAGGGCGACGGCCGCGTAGACGAAAAAGGCGAGGACGAGGACCACCCTGCAGAACTCGACCGCCGCCTTGAGGTCGTCGTAGCGGTCAAGGAGGGCCGCCCGGTCGCGATGGCCGCGCTCCTCGAGGTAGCCGCTCAGGGCGATCTTGGAGAAGCGCGACAGGGCGAGATGGGCGGCCGAGAGGGCCAGGGCGGCGAGAAAGCTGAGCCCCAGGCCGGCCCAGGTCCAGAAGGAAATGTCCATGAGGCGTTTACATTATACCGGCTATGGCGGGGGGAAGGGAAGGATGCTCTCCCGCCGCAGGGCCGCGGCCGCCCTGGCCTCCTCCTCCTCGTGCCCCTCGCCGTGCTCATAGCCGAGGAGGTGGAGAAAGCCGTGGAGGGCGAGAAAGGCGAGCTCGGCCTCGAGGGCGTGGCCGAGGCGGGCGGCCTGGCGGGCGGCGCGGGGGACGCAGATGAGGATGTCGCCGAGGAAAGGGAGGGGGCGGCCGGCGGCCCGCGGCGCGGCGCCTTCGCCCCCCGCCGATGGGCGGGCCGGAAACGACAGGACGTCCGTCACCCTGTCTTGGCCCCGGTAGGTCCGGTTGAGGCGGCGAACGGCCTTCTCGCCGACAAAGGCCAGGACGACGCCGGCCCGGCCGCGGCGGTAGCGGCGGAGGAGCCGGCCGAGGAGCCGCTCAAACCGCCGGACCCTGATCCGGGCCGCCCTCTGGCGGTTGAGAACCTCGACCATCGTCCTCGGGGGGCGGGACGGGCTTGGCCGGCCGCCCCGCCTTCGCCTTGGGCTTCGGCTTGGCTTCGAACTCGAAGCCGGGGTATTCGATCCGCTGCTGGTAGATCGTCCGGAGCGTGGCCAGGAAGGACTGGGCGATCGTCCGGAGCTCCTTGAGGGAGAAGGCGCAGTCGTCGAGCTGGCCGTCCTGGAGGTAGTTGTCGAAGATGTCCCGGACGACCTTCTTCAGGTACTCCTCCTTCTGGGCCTGGAGGCTTCGGGAGGCGGCCTCGACCGAGTCGGCCAGCATGACCAAAGCGGCCTCCTTGGTCTGGGGCGGCGGTCCCGGGTAGCGGTAGCTCTCCTCGCCGACTTTTTGGATCTCCGGGTCGTACCTCTCCTTGGCTTTCTGGTAGAAGTAGCGGACGACGGAGCTGCCGTGGTGCTGATCGATGATGTCCCGGATCTGCTGGGGAAGCTTCTCCTTGCGGGCGAGCTCGCCCCCTTCCTTGACGTGGTTGACGATGACCAGCGTGCTCATCGAGGGGGTCAGGTCCTTGTGGGCGTCGTGGCGCCGGCCCCGGTTCTCGATGAAATACTCCGGCCTCTTGACCTTGCCGATGTCGTGGTAGAGGGCCCCGGCCTTGACGAGGAGGGGATCGAGGCCGATCTCCTCGGCGGCCTTCTCGGCCAGGGCCGCGACGATGAGCGAGTGGTGGTAGGAGCCCGGGGCCTCGAGGGCGAGCTTTCGGAGGAGCTCCGAGTCGGAGTTCGTCAGCTCGAGGAGTTTCGTCTGGGTGACGAAGCGGAAGACGCTCTCGATGAACGGGAGGAGGACGAAGGCCAGGGCGGCCGAGAGGACGCCGCCGAGGACGGCCATGAACGTCTCGCCGGCCAGGATGTCGAGGCCGGCCGTCCGTTGGCGGACGAGGTGGATCGTCAGGACGGCGAAGATCGCCAGCGGGGCGATGACGAAGAGACCCGCCTTGAGGACGGCCGTCCGCCGCTGCCGCCCGTAGAACTTGACCCCGTAGATCGCGGCCAGGCCGCCGATGAGGCAGAAGATTAGGACGTAAAAATCGGCCTGGACGAGGTAGCCGACCAGCAGGCTGTTGAGGAGGGCGTAGATCAGGGCGACGACGTTCGTCGTCAGGAAAGCGAAGACGAGGACGCCGTACTGGAAGGGGAGGGCGAACGTGTAGCTGTCGGCGTTCTGGAAGAGAAAGAACCGGGTGTTGGGGCTCAAGGTCGCGGCCATGAACAGGCCGAGCTTGTAGAGGAGGAGGCTCAGGACGAGGGTCAGGACCATCATGGCGAAGTGCTTGAGGGCCGTCCGGGGAGAGACGAGGGCCCGGAGGTAGAACCAGCTGGTCAGGAAGAGCAAGCCGAAAAAGAGGAACGTCCCGATGAAGTTCCGGACCCAGGCCCGCCGGCCGCGCAGGCCGGCGTTGATGGCCTCGATGAGCTTGACCGTGCCGGCCGCGGCCTCGTCGCCCTTGCGGATGACGACTCGGCCTTTCTTAATCGTCAGCGGGACGGCCTCGACGGCCGCCCGGGCCGCGGCCCGCCGGGCCTCGGTCTCGACCTTGTTCAGGGTGACGTTCGGCGAAAGCAGGGCGTTGGCCAGATTCCGGAGAAGGGCCTTGCGGCGAGCCGGCAGGTCGAGGGCGTCGACCTCGGAGGAGAGGCGCAGGCGGGCCTCCCGAAGGTCGGCCAGGTCATCGGCCCGGACGAAAGTCTCGCCCCGGTCGCCCCGGATGAGGACGAACCCCCTCTCGGCCTCCCTGTTGGTGAAAAGGCTCTTCGAATTCAGGATCCCGGGGGCCGAGATCTTCTCGAGGAGGGAGAGCAGGGCCTCCTCGATTTCGGCCGGATAGCCGGCCGAGTCCAGGCCCTGGAGGTCGGGCGTGACGATCTCGAGGCCGAAGATCTCGTAGACGTCCTTCTGGACTTTGGCGAAATCCTTCTTGCCGCCGTTCTTGGCCGACTCCCGCCCCCATTCGAAGAACTTTCGGGCTTTGTCGGTGGTGTTGAGGACGGCGTTCGGGTTGAGGACGTAGACGGGAAGGACGGCGGCCTCGGCCTCGGACCGGCGCCGGGCCGTCGTCTCCTCGTCGATGAGGACGATCGTCGCCGGGGCCACGAGATCCTCCGAGGCGATCTCGCCGGCGGCGATGGCCGGGAGCTCCTTGGAAGGGGAGTAGGCGATGAGGAGGGCCAGGACGAGGGCCGAGAGGACGATGAGAATGATGGGATTGCGGACGACCGTGGTGACCGGGGCCGGGGCCTCGGCTTCGGCCGCCTCCCCGCCGTTCCGCCCGTTGGCCTTGGGATGGGGCGCCGAGGGCTTGAAGAGCTTGATGTTGCGGAAAGAGATGAGGGGCATGTCACTCGCGCGACTGGCCGCCCTCGGCCTTCTCGTAGGCCTTGATGATCTTCTGGACGAGGGGGTGGCGGACGACATCCTTTTCGTTGAACGAGCAGACGGCGATTTCCGGGATCCCGGACAAAACCTTGAGGGCGTGGAGGACGCCCGATTTCCGCGGCTCGGGGAGGTCGATCTGGGTCACGTCGGCCGTGACGACGACCTTGGAATCGAAGCCCGGCCGGGTCAGGAACATCTTCATCTGCTCCCGGGTCGTGTTCTGGGCCTCGTCGAGGATGATGAACGAGGCGTTGAGGGTCCGGCCGCGCATGTAGGCCAGGGGGGCGATCTCGATGATCCCCTTCTCGATGAGGCGGTTGGCCTGGTCGGCGGCGACGAGGTCGAAGAGGGCGTCGTAGAGGGGGCGGAGGTAGGGGTTGACCTTCTGGATGAGGTCGCCGGGGAGGAAGCCCAGCCGCTCGCCGGCCTCGACGGCCGGGCGGGTCAGGACGATCCGGGCGACCCGCTTGTTCTGGAGATAGGTCAGGGCCATGGCCATGGCCAGGTAGGTCTTTCCCGTTCCGGCCGGCCCGACGGCGAAGACCATGTCCGCGCATCGGATGGCCTGGATGTATTCCTGCTGGTTCAGGCTCTTCGGGTTGACCGATTTCCGGGAGAAGCTCAGCGGCTCGGCCGGGGCGTAGTCGTCGAGGGGCTTGCCACGGCCTTCCTCGAGGAGGTCGAGGACGATGTGGAAGTCCGCCTCCTTGAGGTCATGGCCCTTTTCCTCGAGCTCCCGGACGCGGTCGAAATAGTACCTGGCGAACTCGACCTTGTCGGCCGGGCCGTCGATCATCAGGGTGTCGCCGCGGAGGGAGAGCTTGACTCCCAGGCGGCCCTCGAGCTTCTTGAGGTTGCGGTCGAGAACGCCCAGAAAGCCGTTCTTCCGGACAAAGGGGTGGGTGATTTGTTCCATTCTCAATTATTTTTTCAGCAGTCTAAGAAATTCATCAACGGAAATCCCGCTGTTGCGAATAAGAGCGCGCAGGAGGCCGGGGGCGAGTTCTTTATGGTCGGGCAGCGAGAGCGTTGGGCGTTGAGGATGATAGAGGATCATTTGACTGCCCGTCTGATGGTCTATCGAATAGCCGATTTTACCAAATGCTTTGAGAGCCTCTCTGGCGGAGATATTAGCGAGAATGCCCAACGGCGACTTCTCCGAGGAAATATTGGGCCGGAACGCGATGACCCTTCAGGCGCCCGTGTTTTTTTTCAACCAGAATGTAGCCGGCGATCGCGTCTTTGATGTTTTCGACCGCTTCTTCCATGGTTTTGCCTTGGCTGACGCAGCCCGGCAGGCCTATGGCTTCAGCCACATAGCCGTCGTAATCTTCGTCCCGGTAGAAGATCACCCCGTATTTTTCCATCATAGTAGAAACTCCCACCTCATGTTATTGGAACCCCCCGGGCTTGTCAACTTGGCCTCGGAGGGCCTCGGACGGCCATGCCGCCGCATGACACGCCGGGCCCTTTAAGAGCGCCTGCGGGGACGGCAAGCTCTCATGACGTTCCGGCCGTTCACGTCCGCGGCCTGCGATCTGGGAAATAAGGGCAAGGCGGAGTTGCAGGGGCGGGGCGATTTGTGTGAAAATGGCGCTTCTCTTTGGAGAGGTTTTCCCGCCAATGAACGACGATTTCGTCTTCAAGCCGTTCGCCGAGATGACGCCCGAGGACTACGCCGCCGTCGGCTTCAAGTCGGGCCTCGAGATCCACCAGCAGCTCCAGACGAAATCGAAGCTCTTCTGCCGCTGCCCGGCGGGCCGCTACAGCCAGACCTACGACGCCGAGATCCTCCGCCATATGCGGCCGACGCTCTCTGAGCTGGGCGAATACGACGGAACGGCCTTGATGGAGTTCAAGACCCGCAAAGAGATCATCTACCGGATCAACCGTGAGACCGTCTGCACCTACGAGATGGACGACACCCCGCCCTTCTTCGTCGACGAGGAGGCCCTCGACATCGCCCTCGGGATCGCCCTCCTCTACAACTGCGTCATGGTCGACGAGCTCCACATCGCCCGTAAGCAGTACCTCGACGGGAGCATCCCGACGGGGTTCCAGCGGACGACGATCGTCGGCGTTGACGGCTGGATCCCCTACAAGGACCGGAAGGTCCGGATCGTCCATCTCGGCCTCGAGGAGGACGCCTGCCGCGAGGTCAGCGACGTCGGCCACCGCCGGACCTACCTGACCGACCGGCTGGGGATGCCCCTCATCGAGACCGTCACCGCGCCCGACATGCGGACGCCCCAGGAGGTCGCCGAGGTCGGCCAGGCGCTCCGCCGCGTCGTCCGCAGCACGGGAAACGTCAGAACGGGGATCGGGGCCGCGCGCGAGGACGTCAACGTCAGCGTCACGGGCGGGACGAGGGTCGAGATCAAGGGCGTGCCGAGGATCCCCCGGATCCCTCTCCTGACCTACAATGAGGCCATGCGGCAGTGGAACCTCCTCCGGCTCCGGGCCGAGCTGGCCCGGCGGGGGATCGCGGAGGGGACGTTCGCCGCCCGCTCCGAAGACATCACGAAGCACGTCCGGCGTTCGGTCTACACGCCTCTCCAGTCCGCCTTGGCCGCGGGGATGCCGGTCTTCGGCGTCCGCCTCGACGGCTTCCGGGGGCTGCTCCGCTGGCAGACGCAGACGAACACGTATTTCAGCCAGGAGATCTCGGACCGCGTCCGGGTCGTCGCCTGCCTGACGACCCTGCCCAACATCGCCCACTCCGACAGCCCGGCCGAGTCGCTTTCGAGCTCGGAATGGCGGATGGTCAAGCGGGCCCTGGGCGCGGGGGAGGCCGACGCGGCCGTCGTCGTCTGGGGGCCCGAGGAGGACGCGAGGCTGGGAGCGCAGGAAATCGTCCTCCGAGCGAAGGAGGCGACGATCGGGATCCCCAGCGAGACGCGGCAGGCCCTCGGGGACGGGACGAACGGCTTCGAGCGCATCCTTCCCGGCCCCGACCGGATGTATCCCGACACCGACCTCCCGCCGAAAAAAGTCACCGCCGAGAGGCTGGCGGCGATCCGGGCCGGCCTGCCGCCGAACATCCTGGAGCGCGAAAAACGGTACCGTGAGCTCGGCCTTACGGCCGACCTCGTGGAAAAGCTCTCGATGTCGGGCCATGCGGAGCTCTTCGAGGAAGCCGTCCGGGAATGGGGCCTCGCTCCCCATCTGGCGGCCGAAATCCTCATCCGGCTTCCGATGAGGCTGAAAAAAAAAGGCCTTGCCGCAACGGCCTTGGACGGCGCGGTCATGAAGCCGGTTCTCGAGGCCCTTCGCGACGGGAGGCTCTATCGGGAGGGCGTTGCTCCTCTCGTCGAAAGGGCCCTGGCGACGGGCGAGGCCGTCGAGGAGCTGATTCCCAGGGCCGGGGAGGCCGGCGATATCGCGGGCGCGGCGGCCAAGGTCGCGACCGAGGTCGTTGGCCGGCGATTTCAAGACCCCTCCCGGCGGATGCGCCGGGCCATGGGGCTCTTCATGGCTGAGTGGCGCGGCCGGGTGGCGGGGGCCGCGGCGGCCCGGGTCATGGGCGAGGCGCTGGCCAAGGTGCGGCCATGAGCGACGCCAATCTCTACAAGGGCTACAAGGGCCGGGCCCTCGAGGTCCTCAAGAGCTTCGAGGCGTCCGTCTGGAGCGATGTCAAGTTCGTCACCGGCCAGGGCGAATACGTCGGCATCGTCCTGCCCCGCTCGGAGACGGCCGACCCCGACCACATCGTCCTCAAACTCCGCTCCGGCTACAACATCGGCATCCGGGCCGACCGGATCACGGCGGCCGAGATCCAGGGCCGGAAGGAAGCCCACTACA
>VGJF01000090.1 GCA_016867585.1 Candidatus Aminicenantota bacterium
GGCGAGGGGAAGACAGAGAAGGAGGAGGTCGATATGAAACGCCGTTCCTTGATCCTGATCCTCTTCATCGTCCTGGGAGGTTCGCTGCCGATGGGCGTCGCCCGGGCCGCCTCGCATGAAAGCCCGCTCTTCCGGATTCCCTACGCGGCCTCTTTGGATCCGGGCCCGATCACCGGCCGCGTCTTTGTCGTCATCTCGAAGAACAATCTGCGGGAGCCCAGATTTCAGGCGGGGTCGTATGGAGGATCGGTTCCCTTTTTCGGACTCGACGTCGATCGAATGAAACCCGGGGAAGACGCGGTCATCGATGGATCGACGCTGGGATTTCCGCTGTCGAGTCTCAGCGATCTCCCGGCGGACGAATATTGCGTCCAAGCCGTGCTCAACGTTTACACCCAATTCCATCGCCAAGACGGCCACGTCATCTGGGCCCACATGGATCGTTGGGAGGGCCAGCGGTGGAATGCTTCGCCGGGAAACCTGGTCAGCGAGGTCCAGAAAGTCCGATTGGACCCCCGCGCCGGATTCGACGTCAAATTGATCCTGTCCCGGAAGCTTCCGGAAATTCAGGTCTCGCCGGATACGGAATGGGTCAAGCGGGTTAAAATCCAGAGCCAACTCCTCTCGGAATTCTGGGGACGGCCGATTGATGTCGGCGCAACGGTCCTTCTCCCGAAAGATTATGATCGAAGCCCGTCGTTGAAATATCTCGCGATTTACATCCAGGACCACTTCGGGCTCGGGGCGCCGTTCGGATTCTCGACCATGGAACCGGCCAAGCCGACCCCCGATCCGCAGGCCAGGGCCCGGCGGCCGCGGACCGCCCGCGAAACCGGCTACGAGTTTTTCCTGGCTTGGAACTCCGACGATTTCCCTCGAATGATCGCCGTGACCTTTCAACACCCGACGCCCTATTACGACGATTCGTATGCCGTCAACTCGGCGAATAACGGTCCCTATGGGGATGCGCTGCTCCGGGAGCTTATCCCTTATCTGGAAAAGACGTTCCGCATCCTGTCGGAGCCGTACGCCCGCGTCCTGACGGGCGGTTCCACGGGCGGGTGGGAAGCGTTGGCCCTGCAGGTTTTCCATCCGGCGTTCTTCAGCGGAGCCTGGATCTTCTACCCCGATCCCGTGGATTTTGGGCGTTATCAGTTGACGAACATTTACGAAGACGAGAATGCGTTCGAGGTCCCGAACGGGGAGTGGGCGGAAATGGTCCGGCCCCTCTCGCGGACGGCCGAGGGCCAGGTCACCCTGACGATGCGCGAGATGAGCCGGCTCGAAGCCGTCCTCGGGAGCCATGGGCGGTCGGGCCAGCAACTGGCGGCTTGGGAGGCCGCCTATGGTCCCGTCGGACCCGACGGCTACCCCAGGCCGCTCTGGGACGGTCTGACGGGGAAAATCGACAAAGACGTTGCCGCCTCCATGCGCGACAACGGCTACGACCTGCGCTTCAACCTGGAGAAGAACTGGTCCAGGATCGGCAAGGACCTTGTCGGCAAGATCCGGGTGTATGTCGGCGACATGGACAACTACTATCTGAACCTGGCCGTTTGCCTTCTCGAGGATTTTTTGAAGAATACGGTCGATCCGTCGGCGGAGGCCGTGTTCGAATATGAGCGACCGGCGAAGGGGCACGGCTGGCAGCCGATGACCAACTCCGATTTAGTCCGAGACATGGCCCGGCACATCGAGGCCACGGCCGTGAAACGATAGCGACGCCGTTCTGTCGAATGACGCTGATTTAGTTATCAGACCGCGGCCAGGCTCCTGACCGACCGGGGCGCCCAAGCGGCGCTCGTCTTCAACGTTTTCGGCTTTCTCTCCGGTCCTTCACATGAAGAAGAACCGATAAACCTAAGACCAACAGAAGGACCGAGACGGCAACGATATCGACGAGCTTCTGCTGGATATCGAGGCCCGTTATCGATTGAATCAGGAATTTTATGTAAGACTCGGGCATATCATAATGCCCTAATTTCATCCGCACTTGATAATGCCAATCCGTGAAGGGACAGTAGCCGAATCCGTGCCAGATTCCCAAAACAAACCAGGAAGAGGCGGTCAGAAGGAGGACGATCAGATGAATCCGTCTCGCTTTTTTCCATGTCCATCCGATGAGGATGAAGAGGATGAGCGTCGAATGAAAGATGAAGAAACCGATGTTTAAGGAGGCATACATTCGGCTATAGGAGAACCGCACATCGCGATGGAAGCTCATTCCATTATAGCCCAAGATTTTGGAGATTGTCTAGGCGATATCCGGGATGGGGCCGCTTGACGGCCCTTGCCAGCAAGGCCGGTCAAGTCGATTCGAATGGCTCCGGGAAGAAAGCGGAAAGAATTATCAATCTCCGGAGGGCGCGGTTGTTCGCCTTTTCCAGGCGACGACGAGGGAGACGAACCGGTCGTAACTCGCCAGCCCCTCCTTGACGCCCTGCGACTTCAGATATCGGTCATAGACAACTTGCGAGGCGGTCGACCCCCGGAGCGAGGATTCGAGGCCTGAGGGGAGGACGCCGTCATCGAGAGCGGCCGTCGTTGCCCCCGGGATCGAAGCCCTCACATCGACGAGAACCCTCATGGCCTCTTCGGCCTCGGCTTTGAGGACGGCGGGGTCGAGGGGCCGGACGTCGAGGTTCAGTTGTTTTTCGACTCCGCTCCGGTTGTGGTTGAAGCCCCAGAGCGCATAGAACCGGACGAATAGCCTGTTTCATCATCAACGACGAGCCGACGTTATGAGATCGGAGCCGTTTCGCCCGATTTAAGATCCGCCTAAAAGACGATGGACGGCGGCCAGCCTGTCCGGGATGGGCAAGCCCTGAGGGCAATGGGAAAGGCAGGTCCCGCAGGCCGCGCAGGCGTCCGCTCTTCGATAGAGGCCGCCGTAGAGGGCGCGCGCCTTTTCCCCGTCTCCGTCATCCAAGGCGTAGCGCTCGCAGCGCAGAATATCGGCGATCGGCACGCTCCGGGGGCAGTGGGGCTGGCAAGCCGTGCAGAGGCGACAGGCCGTCTCGTCGGCCCTGGCCGTCATCATCTCGATCGCCCGGGCGTCGGCCGCGGTCAAGCTTTTTCCGGCCCCGGAAAAGGTTTCGATGAATTCGTCGAGGTTGCGGACGCGGATGACGGCCGCGTCGAGCTCGGTGGCCGTCGTCAGCCAGCGGACCAGGGCGTTGTGCGGCGCCGTCCCAACCGGCAAGCCGGCCATGAAGGCCTTGTCCTGGCGCATCCGACCCAAACCCCGGGAGGTCTTCATGGCGACCGTTCCGAAGCCCTTTTTGCGGGCCAGACTCAGAAAACCGGCCGTCTCGGCGTCCTGGCCGTAGGAATACATGAACTGGGCGTGCTCGTAGAGCCCGTCCTCGACGACCGCGGCCAGGACCTCGGCCGCGCTTTCCCCGCCTTTGACCCTCCCGCTCCCGGCGTAGCCGTGCTGGGAGAGGCAGAGATGCCTGACCAGGCCTTCCTTTTTCAGCCTTTCGAAGGCCCGGACGAATCCCCGGTCGCTCTTGACCTCCCGGGCGTTGTGATATCCATAATGGAACTGCATGTCGTCGAAATATCCGAGGCCCGTCCGCTTGGCCATCTCCTTGACGAAGTCGACGTGGGCGTCCTCGTCGATCCGGCCCGTTTCGTGGTTTCCGCCGATCCTGTCGACCGTGACCTGGCAGAGGTGGGCCTCCCGGTTCTTGAGGATGAAGGCCGGGGCGCCGTCGCGGGCCCATTGGTTGGCCTTGTGCCAATAGTTGACGCCGCAGCGGGCGGCCGCCTCGGCCGGGGCCGAGGCCATGTCGCCGGACCCGACGAGGAGGCTGACCTCGCGCCGGCTGTAGCCGAGGGGCCGGCGAGGGAGGCGGCCGACCTTGGCCGCGGCCTCGTCGATCCTATCGGCCCGAGCCGGGAGGGGCTTGCCGAAGAGCCGTCCGGCCAGCCCGGCGGCGACGGCCGCGGTCGTCCGGCCGAGGAATTCCCGGCGCTTGAGCGAGCGATGGTCATTCATCGTTCACACCTCCGCCGATAGGTTAGCCGATGGTCGGGAGGGTGTCAACGCCCCCGCGGGCGCTTGGGAGCAAGGCCGGACGATTCCGGGCTCAGCTGTCCGCGACGACCTTGAAAACCGCGTCGTGGGGGTGGACCTTCTGGTCGACTTTCAGGGCCACGTCCTGGCCGGGGCGGGCTTCGGCGACGTTCTGGTGCTCGATCTGGAGGGAAGAGACCTCTTGGGTGAAATCGGTCGAGTGGCCGCGGAACCGGATCGTGTCGCCGACCTTGATCGTGTCCGTGAGATTCAAGACGGCGACGCCGATGCGGTCGAAATAATGGGTCACTTTGCCGATCGGGTTTTCGGCCATGGCTGCCTCCTTTACGTTCGAGATCGATGGCTTTGCCTGTAGTTTACTCCCTCTGACCCCGGCCTGCCAAGGGGCCGAGGCGAGTTGACAGACACGGGGCGGGTATGGAATATTCGAGGCCCCGAATATCGGTTTCCGGAGACGGCCAGTGGATATCGTCAAAACGCTCAGCCAGGAGTTGAAGCTCGAACCCGGCCGGGTCGAGCGGACGATCGCCCTTCTCGACGAGGGGGGGACGGTCCCGTTCATCGCCCGTTATCGAAAAGAGCGGACCGGCGGCCTCGACGAGGCCCAGATCCGCGAAATCGTCCGCCGCCGCCGCTATTGGGAAGAAATGGAGGAGAGGCGGCAGACCGTCCTGAAGTCGATTCGAGAGCAGGGCCGGCTCACCCCCGAGCTCGAAGCCGCGGTCAACGCCGCTTCGACCAAGACCGAACTCGAAGACCTCTACCTGCCGTTCAGGCCCAAGAAAGCGACCCGAGCCTCCAAGGCCTGGGATGCCGGACTCGAGCCGCTGGCCCGGTGGCTCGTCGACCTGGCCGACCCGGAGGCCGACCTCGAAGCCGAGGCGGCGAAATACCTCTCTCCGGAAAATGGCTACGAGACGGCCGACCAGGCCCTCCGCGGGGCGGCCGACATCCTGGCCGAGGAATGGGCCGAGAACGCCGAAGCCCGCCGGATCATCCGGGGCTTGGTCTTCCGGGAGGGCGTCCTCATCTCCGCCGTCCGGAAGGAATTCGAGGGCCGGAAGACGAAATTCGAGATGTACCACGACCACCGCGAGGTCATCGCCGAGCCGGCTTCCCACCGGCTCCTGGCGATGTTCCGCGGAGAGAGGGAAAAAGTTCTCGACCTCGAGCTCGAATATCCCCGGACGGCGGCCGTCCGGGAACTCGTCTTCCGCTTCGTCCGCCGCCCCAAGAGCGCTTCGGCCGGGCTCCTTCTCGAGACCGTCGTCGACGCCCTCGACCGGCTTCTCGCCCCGTCCGTCGAAACCGAGGTCCGGAACGAGCTCCGGGAGAAATCCGAGGCCGAGGCCATCCAGGTCTTTGGGGTCAACCTCCGGGACCTTCTCCTGGCCCCGCCGGCCGGCCGGAGGGCCGTCATGGGGATCGACCCGGGTTTTAGGACCGGCTGCAAGATCGCCGCCGTCGACGGGATCGGCAAATTCCTCGGGTACCGGACGATCTTTCCCAACGCTCCGAAAAACGACGTCGACGGGGCCAAGCAGACATTTCTCGAAATGCTCGTCCGGCACAAGGTCGAGCTCATCGCCGTCGGCAACGGCACGGCCAGCCGGGAAACCGAAGCCTTCGTCCGGGCCTCCCTGGAAGAGCTCCCGGCGGCCAGACGGCCCGTTGTCGTCATCGTCAGCGAGGCCGGGGCCAGCGTCTACAGCGCCTCGGACCTGGCCAAAAGGGAATTCCCCAAGCTCGACGTCACCGTCCGGGGGGCGGTCTCGATCGCCCGCCGGCTCCAGGACCCCCTCTCCGAACTCGTCAAGATCGAGCCGCGGTCGATCGGCGTCGGCCAGTACCAGCACGACGTCGACCAGGCCGCCATCAAGGCTTCCTTGGACGAAGTCGTCGAAAGCTCGGTCAACCTCGTCGGCGTCGACCTGAACCTCGCCTCGGAGGAGCTCCTCCGCTATGTCGCCGGTCTGAACAAGGGGACGGCCGCGGCCATCGTCGCTCACCGGAACGCCCGGGGCCCCTTCCGCTCGCGGGAGGGCCTCAAGGGCGTCAAGGGGGTGGGAGCCAAGACATTCGAGCAGGCGGCCGGGTTCCTCCGCATCCCGGGGGCCATGAACCCGCTCGACAACTCGGCCGTCCACCCCGAGCGCTACGGCCTCGTCGAGGCCATGGCCCAAGCTCTCGGCGTCCCCGTCCAAGGGCTCGTTGGCCGTCCCGACCTCGTCCGGTCGAT
This sequence comes from Candidatus Aminicenantota bacterium, assembly GCA_016867585.1. GTDB lineage: Bacteria > Acidobacteriota > Aminicenantia > Aminicenantales > UBA4085 > JAAZPG01. Next base: position 6,282 of record VGJF01000090.1, read on the forward strand.
CGAGCCCGAACGGTACGTTTCCGAGGAAGCCGGCTTGCCGACGGTCGAGGACATTCTCCGCGAACTCGAAAAGCCCGGCCGCGACCCCCGGGGCGAGTTCCGCTGCGCCGCTTTCGCCGAGAATGTCAGGACGATGGAGGACCTGAAGGAGGGGATGATTCTCGAGGGCGTCGTGACCAACGTGACGAAATTCGGGGCCTTCGTCGACCTCGGGATCCACCAGGACGGCCTCGTCCACATCTCCGAGATCGCCGGCCAGTTCGTCTCCGACCCGCGCCAGGCCGTCAAGGTCGGCCAGGTCGTCAGGGTCAGGGTCATCCGGGTCGATGTCGAGCTCAAGCGGATCGGGCTGTCGATGAAGAACCTCGGCCTCACTTGATGAGACGCTTCCTCATCCGGCCGACCCCGACGACGAAGGCCGTCAGGCCGAGGACGAGGCCGACGGCGATGTTGAAGAGGACTCTCCGGGGATAGACTCCCGAATAGACGGCCCGGGAGATGGCCACGGCGTGGGTCAAGGGCATGAACTGGGCCATGGTTTTCATCCAGCCGGGGAAGTTGTCGAGGGGGAAGAAGACGCCCGAAAAGAAGAGCATCGGGGTGATGACGAGCTCGGTGTAATAGTTGAAGAAGTCGAAGTTCGGGGCGAACGAGGTGACGATCATGGCCAGGGAGGCGAAGAGAATCCCGATGAAGGCCATGACGAAGACGAGGAGGACGAAACTCAGGACCGAGACGGGGAAGATCCCCATGGCCGCGGCCACGGCCATCATCAGTCCGCCGCTTATGAGGCCGCGAAAGGAGGCCCAGAGGATGTCTCCGGCGATCGCGTCCTCGGCCGAGACGGGGGTGGCGATGAGGGCGTCATAAAGTCGCTCGTGGATCATCTTGACGAACGTCCCGTAGAGGCACTCGAAGGTCGAGGTCATCATGACCGAGGTGATGAGGATGCCCGGGACGAGGAAGAAGAGGTACGAACGCCCGCCGAAATGCCCCATGTAGGCCCCCATCCCGATCCCGAAGGTGACAAGATAGAACAGGGGCTGGACGAGGCTGGCGATGAAGGTCGTGACGACGAAGCGTTTATAGGAGACGAGATTGCGGACGAAGACGTGGAGGAGGCGGTGGGAGAGGTTCATTCGATGAGGCTCCGTCCCGTCAGCTTCAGGAAGACGTCCTCGAGCGTGGCCGGCCGGTGGACGGTGTTCGGGAGGTCAAGCTCGACGATGCGCCGCCGGATGGCCGAACCGTCGCGGCAGTAGAAATAGAGGGTGTCCCCGACCCGCTCATGGCCGCAGGCCAGGGTGGAGAGCGCGGCGACCAGGGAGGCGTCCCGGTCCGGCGCGATCCGGATCTCGACGACTTCGCGCCCGATCTCGGCCTCGATGAGGCCGTTCGGCGCGCCCTCCTTGAGGATCTTCCCGCCGTACATGATGACCAGGCGGTCGCAGAGCTGCTGGGCCTCCTCCATGTACTGGGTCGTCAGAATGAGGGTCGTGCCCCGGGCCTTGAGCTGACGGAGGCGCTGCCAGATGAGGTGGCGGGCCTGGGGGTCGAGGCCGGTCGTCGGCTCGTCGGCGACGATGAACAGGGGCCGGTTGAGGAGGGCCCGGGCAACGAGCAGGCGCCGCTTCATCCCCGTCGACAGCTCGCCGATCTTGCTGTCCCGCTTGGCTTCGAGTTCGACGAACTTGAGGAGCTCGCCGATCCGGGATTTCGCCTCCCGGCGGGGGATGTCGAAGAAGCGGGCGAAGACGAGGAGATTCTCCCGGACGGTGAGGTCGATGTCGAGGGTGATCTCCTGGGGGATGACGCCGGTCAAGGCTTTGAGGGCCCGGTTCTTGATGTCGGCCCGCCGGCCGTTGACGATCAGGGTTCCGGAGGTCACGGGGGAGACGCCGTGGATCATCCGGACGGTCGTCGTCTTGCCGGCCCCGTTGGGGCCGAGGAAGCCGAAGCATTCGCCTTCCCGGATTTCGAAGGAAATCCCGTCGACGGCCGTGAAGTCCCCGTATTTTTTGGTCAGGCCTTCGGCCCGGATGATCGTTTTCATGGAAATCGAGACCGGCTATGATAGCAAAGAGGGCGAAGAAAGGATAGACTGGGTTCGTGGCGATCGCCCTTCCCGCCCTCCGCCTCGGATCGCTGGATCTCGATTTCCCGGTCGTCTTGGCCGCCCTGGCCGGATACAGCGACTTGCCCTACCGCCTCGTCTGCCGTTCCTGCGGAGCCCCGTTCGCCACGTCCGAGGTCATGCTCGACCGATTTCTTCTCTCGGAGGGGCGGAGGAGGCGCCGGCTCGGCCGCCTCGACCCGGCCGACCATCCCGTGGGCGGACAGATCATGGGCGACGACCCGGCCGTCATGGCCGAGGCGGCCGTCGTCCTCAAAGAGATGGGCTTCGACGCCGTCGACCTTAACTTCGCCTGCCCCGTCCGCAAGGTCCTCAGCCGGAGGCGGGGCGGATTCCTGATGTCCATGCCGGAGAGGGCGGTCGAAATCGTCAGGGCCGTCCGAAGAGCCGTTCCCGACAGGCCGCTGATGATCAAATTGCGCCGGTCATTCTCCGCCGGGGACTCCGGGAGGGAGGGGTTTTGGGCCATCGCCCGAGGCGCCTTCGAGGCCGGAGCGGACGCGATCTGCGTCCATGCCCGGAGCGTCGAACAGAAATATTCGGGGCCGGCCGACTGGACCTTCTTGGCCGAGGTCAAGCGGGCTTTCCCCGGCCGGACGGTCATCGGCTCGGGCGACGTCGTCGATGCCCCGGCCGCCCTGAGGATGATGGCCGAGACGGGGGTCGACGGCGCGGCCGCCGCCCGCGGAGCGGTCGGAAATCCCTGGATTTTCCGACAAGCCCGGGACCTCGCCGCCGGCCGGCCGCCTTTCCGCCCCTCCCTCGGCGACCAGCGGGAGCTTCTTTTCCGCCATTTCGAGATGGCCCGGGAGTTCTACGGACCTCGGCGGGCGGTCGGGGTCATGCGTCATTTCGGGATCGGATACGCCAAGCTCCATGCCCATCCCAAGCGGGTCCGGATGGCCTTCGTCGAGGTCAAGTCGGCCGAGGACTGGAGAGGGGTCCTCGACGCCCACTACATCACGTGAGCCCGCCGTCTCCTTTCATTCCCCTTGAAATCCGGAGCCTTTTTGAATATAATCGCCCTTTATTTCGGAGCCGGAAAAGAAAAGCGAGGTCCGGGTGAACGCGTTCGGCAGGATCGACAGCAAATATCGTTTCGTGATCGTGGCCTCGAAGAGGGCCAAACAGCTTCTTCGCGGGGCCAAACCGAAAGTCAAGGCCAAGACGAAAAATCCCATCCGTCTGGCCCAGCTCGAAGTCAGGGAGGGGGTCGTCGAATTCGACGTCCTCCACACCAAACTCGAGGACATCGCCGAAGCCGGAGAACAGGTTTTCATCGCCGGTGAAATCGAGGATCTGGACGACCACGGCGGGGGGGGCGGCGGGGGAGTCGAGACGGACGAGTCCGAGCCGGGCGAGATCGGCTTGGAGGGCGAAGGCGGCGAGTCCCCGTTCGACGAGGGTCTTCCCGAGGTCGACCTCCCCGACGACAAGGACGAGGGTTAGGTTCGAGATTCAGCCTTCGTGTCCGACTTCTTTCAGGAGTTGGATGTAGTCCCGGCGAATCCAGGCGGTCTGGGGAAATCCTAACGTCCGGGCCAAGCGGACGATTTTTTCCCGATCCCCTTCGATTTCGATGAAGCGGCCGGCCGCCGTCTCATCGAGACAAATCTTGAGCTTTCCCAGACTCAGCACGGTCCGGTGCTTGGTGTAGCGGAAGACGCGGACGAAGCCCAGCGCCTGGAGGATCTTGACGAACGCCTTGCCGTTGCTGATCTCGGTTTCGTGTTCGGTCCGGATTTTGAAACGGCGGGATTTCAGGGGAGCCCCCTTGAACGTCAGGAACGTTTTCCGGCCGATTTTTCGGACCCGAAGGGCCTCCCGGCGTCCGGTCAGGTGCCGGTCTCGTCCGTCGTAGAGCGTGTTCTCCTCGGCGTGCCGCTCCTTGAGGATTTTCGCCCCTAGGCCGAGGAGCCGGCGGCGGACAGGGTCCAGATCCTCGACCCGGACCTTGACTTCGATCTCGAGCATGTCAGGTCGCCCGGGCGAGGATGAAATCCCCGAGCCGGCGCATGGCTTCCGTCGCCGGCGATTCGGGGAAGCCGTCGAGGACCGAGCGGGCTTCGTCGGCGAAACGGGCCGCCCGTGCGGCCGCCTCCTGCAGTGCGCCGTTGGACGTCACAAGGGCCTGGATCCTCGGTATGGCCTCGGGTTCGGAGTCCCGCTCCAGGATCAGCCGTTTGAGCCCCTCGCGGGCGGCGGGATCGAGCCGGCCGAGGGTCAGGATGAGGGGAAGCGTAATCCGGCCTTCCCGGAGGTCGGAAAGGACGGGTTTGCCGAGGACGGAAGGCCGACCGGTGAAATCGAGGAGGTCGTCGATGACCTGGAAAGCCAGTCCGATCCGCGTCCCAAAAGCCCCGAGCCGGACGACGTCTTCACGGCCGGCCTCCCCGAGGATGCCCCCGATCCGGCAGGCCGCGGAAAAGAGGGAGGCCGTCTTCCTCTCGAGGATCTCGAAGTAGCGGGCCTCCCCGATCTCCGGGTCCCCCGCGAACGAACATTCGAGGAGCTCGCCCTCGATCATGTGCGCCGTCACCTCGGCCATGATGTCGATGATCGGCAGCCGGCGGGTCGCCAGGGCTTGCTTGATGGCCTGGATGTAGAGGAAGTCGCCGAGAAGGACGGTGATGTTCGAGCCCCAGCGGGTGTGGACCGTCTCCCGCCCCCTCCTCCGGTCGGCGTTGTCGATGATGTCGTCGTGGATGAGACTGGCCGTGTGGATGACCTCGACGAGGGCCGACCAGAAGATGTGCTCCTCCCCCCGGTAGCCATGGATCTTGGCCGAGAGGATAAGAAGGGCCGGCCGGATCCGCTTGCCTCCCGGTTGGAAAAGGTAGTCGTTGATTTCGGCTACGAGGGGGTTGGGGGACCGTCCGAGCTCCTGGAGCGACCGCTCGACGCGTTCAAGATCC
>VGJF01000091.1 GCA_016867585.1 Candidatus Aminicenantota bacterium
CCTCCGAGTCTCCTCCGAGGGGCTCCGCCTCCCCGACTCGTAAAGAGAAATAGCCGCTTGCGAAACCCGGACAAGCCCCGCGACCTCGGATTGTGAAAGCCCGAGAATCTCCCGGATAATCCGCAACGGCGGGCCGGGGACCTTGAGCGAGATTGTCTTGACTGACGAGTTATCATTCATTACAATTAGGCAGACAGTTTTTTTTTTATATCTCTAGAGGCGGGAGATGAATAAAGGAATTGGAACTGGACACATTTTCGACTTCAACACGAGTGTAGGTCCCCTGATTCCCAGGATCAAAAAGGGCGATCCAATAGCGGAAGAGCTACTCTTTGACTATGCCTCTCCGCTTATCAGAAGGATAGTTTCAAAGTGGATGAAACGGGCTCAGGATACCGTTGACCGAAGAGAGGCCGTTCTTGATACCTCCCAGGACGTTTGTCTCCATCTTCTCGGTGCCCTTCGCGAATCGAAAAACGATATTGAAAATCCCGAAGCGTTCATCGTCACGCTAACGAAAAATTATCTGAGGAATGAATACTCAAAAGCGATGGCGGAAAAAAGAGGGGCCGGCCTAAAAAGAGAAGAGGTAAAAGATTTTGAGGATAAATCCCGACAAGAAACGGAGGAAGCGGAGGAAACGGAGCAAGAAAATTTCAAGGTTTCATACATGAAGCTCCCCGCCGACCTTCGAGCCGGGATAGAGAGAAGCCTTGGTCTTGTCTTGGATTTATTTCAAACCCGAGCCGATCTTCAAAAGGACATGAGGCGGAGCCGAAAAAATATCAAAAAGATCAACGCCCTCAGAGACGCCCGCAAGGATTTAGAAAAGGAATTTCGCAAGTCTCCCACCCGAGAGGATTTCCATCGCTTGCGTCAATTGGAACGCTTGACGGAATTTCCGCTGTTCGACGGAACGCCCGAAACCGACGCCGGGGCCGACGCCCTCTTGTCTGAATATAGGGAGCTAAGAGAGAAAGTCGGCCCGGCCTATTCGCTCTTCGAGGCGGAAATCAATCTTGAATCGGAAATATATAGCACGCCGGCGACTAATCCGTTCGCCCCCTTCCCCCGAGACGCTAGTCACCCCTGGGGAGGTTTTCTCCCCGAAATAATGGAAATGAGGTTGCGGCCCGAAACCGTGATTTATAAGGTATGGTCCAGGGCGGCGGAATTTAAAATCGGCAAGGTCTCAAAATATCGAAGTCGGAAGCGGATCGCCCTTGCCTTCCAATATCATAAGACGGCCTTTCTCGAAACACCCCGAGAATTTCTCTTCCGAAATATCAAGACGGGCTCGGTCGAAATTGTCGCAAAGTCGGTTGAGCAATTCAGGAAAGCGGGATATGGTCAAGGGCTTCAAAAAAAATATGAGCCGATCATCAAGCTGATATCCCGCCTTTCCTTCCCTGCCCGGAAATTGTGCAAAAAAAATTGACGGGATTAGTGACGGGATGAGCCCGAAAAACCGCCGAAAACCTCCGAAAGCCTCGGACGGTTTACAGGGAAAAAGTCAATTCCTGCCTGATAATTTACGGATTTTGAGTCCCGCGCGTCTGCCAGTTCCACCACTCCGGCACGGGCTTGGCTCTCCCATTCTAGAGGAAAAGCGGCCCCGCCGCAACGGGCCGGCGGGCTCTCCGGCGTTGACCCGGGGCGGCGTTTCGGATAATAATTCCGGAAGATGTCCGACCTCCACCCCATCATCGACCGCTTTCCCCGGCTCCGGATCGCCGTATGGGGCGATTTCATCCTGGACGAATATGTCTACGGCTTCACCCGCCGGATCTCCCGGGAAGCCCCCGTCCTCATCCTCTCCTTCCAGCGCCGGGAATTCTCCCTGGGCGGGGCGGGCAACGCGGCCTTGAATCTGGCCGCCCTCGGAGTCGAGGTCAGAGCCATCGGGGTCACCGGCGCCGATTCCTCCGGACGGGCGGTCCGCCGGATCCTCCGCCTCCACGGCATCTCGGACGAAGCGCTATTCAGCGAACGGAATGGCGTCACCCCCCTCAAGACCCGGATTCTGGCCGGCGAGGAAAACACCAAGAAACAGCAGATCCTGCGCATCGACCGGGAAGGCGAAGTCCCCGAAGGGGCCGGGCTGAGGAGGCAAATCGCCGCGGCTTTGAAAAAAGCCTCGGCCTCCTGCGACGCCTTGATCATCTCTGATTACCATTACCGGACGGTAAACGAGGACCTCTTTGCCGCCGCCCTGCCCCTTTTCCGGCGGGCCGGACTGCCCGTCGCCCTCGACTCGCGCTTCCGACTGACCCGCTTTCCCGGCGTCTCGATCGCCACCCCCAACGAACCCGAGGTCGAAGACGCCTTGAAAACCCGCTTGGGCGAGGACCGCCGCGGCCTGGTTTCGGCGGGCCGGGCTCTCCTCCGGTCGCTCCGCTCCCCCGCCCTGCTCATCACCCGAGGATTCAAGGGGATGGCCCTCTTCGAGAGGGGCAAACCGCCCGTCTTTCTCCCCGTCCACGGATCGACGGACATCGTCGACGTGACCGGGGCCGGGGATACGGTCATCAGCGTCTTGACCGCCGGCCTGGCCGCGGGAGCGTCGTTTCGCCAGGCGGCCCGCCTGGCCAATTACGCCGGCGGACTGGTCGTCATGAAGAAGGGCACGGCGACGGTCAGCCCCCGGGAACTCAAGGAAGCCGCCGCCTCGGACCGGTGAAAAATCCGAAGCGAAGAACCCTGGCCGGCCTGAAGGCCGTCGTCCGCAAGCTCCGGGCCGAAGGCCGGAGGATCGTCCTGGCCAACGGCGGATTCGACCTCGTCCACGCCGGGCATGTCCGCTATCTCCGGGAGGCCAAAGCCCGGGGAGACGTCCTCGTCGTCGCCATGAACAGCGACGCCTCGGTCCGCGCCCTCAAGGGCCCGGGGCGCCCCGTCCTCCCCCAGGACGAGCGGGCCGAAATCCTGGCCGCCTTCGCGGTCGTCGACTATCTCACCGTCTTCGACGACCTCAACGTCGAAAAAGTCCTTCTCGCCCTCAAGCCCGACGTCCACGCCAAGGGGTCCGATTACTCCCCGGCCACCGTCCCCGAAAGGGAGACGGTCCGCGGCTACGGGGGCCGAATCGCCATCACCGGAGGCCCAAAAATCCGATCGACCTCCGAAGTCATTCCCCGGATCCTCGCCCGGATGAGCCGATGGACGAATTCCTGATCATCCGCCTGAGCTCGCTGGGGGACATCATCCATACCCTGCCCGCCTTCGCCGCCCTCCGCCGCCGCTTCCCCGAAAGCCGGATCGCATGGGTCGTCTCCCATGCCGGCCGTTCCCTGCTCGACCTCGTCCCCGGTCTCGACGAGGTCATCGTCCCGGGAGAGGACCGGTGGCTGGGCCGCCTCAGACGCCGGGAGCGGACGGCCCTCGACTTCCAAGGTTTGATGAAATCCGGCCTCATGGCCATGCGATCGCGGGCCCGCCGCCGGCTGGGATTCGGCCCGAAAAACCTCCGCGAGCCCCCGGCCCGGTTTTTCTACACCGAGCGGCTGCCCGAGGTTCCGGAAGAGGACCATGTCGTTCTCAAGAACCTCCGCCTTCTCCGCCTTCTGGGATTGGAGGAGACGCGGTTCGAGTTCCCCCTCTCCGTTCCGGAGGCGTTCCGGGAAAGCGTCCGCCGAAGGCTTGCCGGCCTCGGATGGACGAGCGGACAAGGCCTGGTCGTCTTCAACGTCGGCGCGGCCTGGCCGACGAAACGCTGGTTCCACGAACGCTGGGCGGCGGTTGCCTCGTCCCTGGACCGGGAGCGCTTTTTTCCGGTCTTTCTCTGGGGAACCGACGACGAGCTCAGGATCGCCGAGACGGCCTCCCGGGCCTCAGGAGCGGCCGTCCTCCCTTTCTTGACCATCGCCGGAACGTTGGCCCTCCTCCAGGAATCCGCCCTCCTCGTCAGCGGGGACACGTTCGCCCTTCAGGCCGCCTGCGCCCTCGATGTTCCCGTCGTCGGCCTCTTCGGGCCGACGAACCCGGGCCGCAACGGCCCTTTTGCCCCGAGGGACAAGATCGCCTTTCATGAGCTTGCCTGCAGCCGCTGCTACAAAAGGGACTGCGAGACCGTCGACTGCCTCAAGGCGGTCACGGCCGAAGAGGTCGCGTCTTTCGTCGGCGAGGCCCTGAAAACACATGCCTGAAGGCAAGCTCCGGGACGCTCTTTATCGATGGCGGGTTCGTTCGGCCGTCTTCGTCCTGGTCGGCGTCATCGTCGCCGCCCGTCCGAACCTGAAGGCGATCATTGCCGGGGCCTGCGTCAGCGCCCTCGGCCTGCTCATCCGGGCTTGGGCGTCGGGCCATATCAGGAAGGAAAAGACCCTGGCCGTCACCGGCCCGTACCGATATTCCCGAAATCCCCTCTACCTCGGCAACTTTTTCCTCGGCCTGGGCATCGCCCTGGGAACGCGGAGCTTCTGGGGATACGGCCTATTTCTGGCCTATTTCGCCGTTTTCTATCCCCCCGTGATCCTCGAGGAGCGGGAGCGGATGAGGCGGCTCTTTCCCCGGGAATACGACCTCTATCGCCGGACGGTTCCGCTGTTCTTTCCGTCCTTCCGCTCCCCTTCGCCCAAAGGAGACGTGCGTTGGAGTCTCGACCTCTACCGGAGAAACGGCGAATACCGGGCCCTTGTCGGCGCCCTGGCCGTCTGGGCCGTCTTCACCCTGAAAATGGTCCTCCGGTGAGAACCCCCGAACGGATGGACAGGGTCAATCGCGTCCTGGGCCTCCGCCAGCCCGACCTCCGGATCGTCCTCGAATCCGTGGCCAACGCCCACAACGCCAGCGCCGTCCTCCGGACCTGCGACGCGGCCGGGCTTCTCCAGGTCGACCTCATCGGCTCGGCCGAGGACCCCCTGGCCGTCAACGCGGCCATTTCGACCCGGGCCGACAAATGGCTGAACATCCGCTACCATCCGACGCTCGGCGAGGCCGTCTCCCGGCTGCGGGCCGGCGGCTTCCTCATCGCCGCGACCCACCTCGGCCCGGACAGCGTCCCCTACACCCACGTCGATTTCACCAAACCGACGGCCGTTGTCTTCGGCGGCGAGAAGGACGGGATCTCGGCCGAGGGACTGGCCCTGGCCGACGTCAAGATCAAGATCCCGATGTTCGGGATGGCCCAGAGTCTCAACCTCTCGGTCTCCGCGGGGATCATCCTCTACGAGGCCGTCCGCCAAAGGCTCCTGGCCGGGTATTTCGAACGTCCCCGGCTTTCGCCGGAGGAGCTCGAGGAGTATCTCGACCGCTGGTCCGAGATCTGACCGGTCAGCTCGGATCCAAGATCCGCCGCAGGGAGACGATTCGCCGAACGGCGTCCCCGCTCTTTTTCATGGACCGCGTCTGCTCTTCGAAGGCCTTGCGGGCCTCCTCGAAAGCCCGGGCCAGGTCCTGCCCTTCGGGCCCGAACTTGAAGGCTGTTCCCGTCCGGAAATCCCAGGGCCAGACTCCGGGGCTTTCACGCTGCTCATCGACTTCCACCTCGACGGTCGATGGCTTTTTGTCGCGGAGAATCTCGAGTTTGACCTTATCGCCCTTCTTCAGTCGCTGGATCATTCCGCTCAGCTCATCCCCCGATTCGACGGCCTTCCCGGAGGCCTTGAGGATCACGTCGCCAGCCTTCAGGCCGGCTTTTTCGGCCGGCGAACCGGCCGCGACTTCGGCCACGAGAAGCCCCGAGCCTTCTTTGACCCCGAAGAAGGCCGCCAAGTCTCTCGTCAACGGCTGGACCGTGAGGCCGATGTACTTCCGGTTGAAAAAATCGAAGGGGCGGGGAGGGGTGGGAGCTCTCGGCTCCGGACGGGGGGCCGCCGGCCGGTCCGGCGGGAGGATTCTCGAAAAAAGCCGCGGAAAGTTCAGTTCGAGTTCGCGCCGAGCCTCCTCTTCGGAATATTCGCCCAGCTTGACCTTGACGTCCAGGAGCTTGCCTTCGCGCTCGATTTTCAGGACGACGTCCGTCCCCGGCTTCCGGCTCCGGATTTCGCGGGAGAGGGCCTGCCCGCCGGCGATGTCCTGGTCCCCGACCTTAAGGATGACGTCGTTTTCCCTGAGTTTGGCGATCTCGGCCGGGCTCTTGGCCGCGACTTCCGTGACGACGACTCTTCCTTCGTCCTCGATGAGCGAGACGCCGAGCCAGCCGCGGCCGACCTTGCCGCTTTTCCGGATCTCCGCCGAGACCGCGGCGACGATATCGACGGGCACGGCCACGGCCATGCCCGCCGACGGGGCTTCGGCCCGGCTGAAGACCGTCCCCGAGCCGACGACCTGCCTCTCCCGGAACTCGAAGACGATCGGCTGTTCATCCGTGTAGGCCCCCCGGAGGACTCCGATCATCTGACCGGCGGCGTTGACGACCGGGCTGCCGCTCGAGCCGCGGACGACCCAGACGTTCAGACGGAGGCTGTCCTCGGCCATGGAACTGACGATGCCCTGGGTGACGGCCGGCGTCCTTTCGGGAGAAAGCCCGACCACGCCGATCCAGGCGCCGGGTTTGAGGGCGGCGGATTTCCCGACCGCGATGGGACGGAGCTTGGCCTCCTTGACCTGGACGACGGCGATCCCGGTCTGGGTGTCGAATCCCCTGAACTCGGCCTTGTGGCTCTGGCCGTCCATGGTCACGACGGTCAGCTTCTCATCCCGGGGGGAAATCAAGGCCGTGGTCACGATCGACCCGTCCGAGTCGATGACGACGCCGGTGGCGACCTTATGAACCCCGTTGCGGGCTTCGACCCGGACGACGGACGGGGCCACGGCCGCGGTGATCTCCTCGATGGTCCTGTCCTGGACCGCGGACGAAGGGGACGAGACGGGAAAGGCCGCCGTCTGCCCGAGAAAAAGGAAGCCCGCCAGGGCCGAAAAAAGAATCTTGTTCATGGATATCCTCCTAGTATTTGACCGACGCGTTGGACGCGTAGGAGACGTGTTCCAGGATATAGACCGGGCGCGATTCGGTCGCGTAGCGCCGAAATTCGGTCCCGTAGTCCAGAAATTCGGTGATTGGAAGAGGCTCCCGGCCTCCTTCCGCACGGGCCGCCTCGCCCCGGAAGAGGGACGGGCCCGCCCCTTGAGGGCCGGTGAGCATGTTCAGGCCGACAAACGAGACGAGCAGGACGGCCGCGGCCCCGGCCAAGGCCAGCCGGAATGTCCGGGCCCGGCGCGCGGCCGGCAGGGCGAGACGCCTTTCGGCCAGCTCGGCCATGACCCCCTCCTCGAAACCCGGGGGGGCGTCGACCCGCGGCCAGTTGCGGAACAAGTTAGAATCGTCCATCGCATATCTCCCGATTCGAGAAGACGAACCCTTTTCCGGCCGCCCTCTCGAGCTGTTTCTTGAGGAGGTTTCGGCCCCGGCTGATCCGGGCCTTGACCGTCCCGACGGGGCGCTTGATGATCGCGGAGATCTCCTCCTGGGAATAGCCCTCCATGTCTTTGAGGACAATGGGGATCCGGTAACGCGGGCTCAGCGAATCCAGGGCCCGGCGGAGATTGCCGAGCAGCCCCGAATCCAAGGCTTCCCCGCTCGGCGTTCTCGCTTCCATGGCCGGAGGCAGGTCGTCGAGCGAAACGACCGAGGCCCGCCGGCGCCGCTTGTGATCGGTCTTGGCCAGGTTGGAAGCGATGGCGTAAATCCAGGAGGAGAGGGGCGCGATCGGGCGGTATTTTCCGGCCTTGAAATAAACCCGGAGAAACGTCTCCTGGGAGAGCTCGACCGCCGTCTGATAATCGCCGGTCAATTGACAGAGATAATTCACGATCTTGTCCTTGTAAATGCGGACGATTTGGGCGAATGCCGCCTCATCGCCTTCTCGGATCATTCCGATCAGCCGCTGCTCGTCCATATGCAACCTCTAAAACCGCGAGAATCCTTCGGGCGTTGCATGCCGCTCCAAAAATACCACGGAAGCGGGGGAACGCCAAACGTCCCTCTGGGAGAGCGGACCGTTTTTTTATAGAATACCGGCATCATGTCCCGCTCCCAGAACATCCTCTTCACCCCGCTCCGGGTCGGCGCCGCGGAAATCGCCAATCGTTTCGTCCGTTCAGCGACCCATGAATTCATGGCCGAGGACGACGGCCGGCCGACTGCCCGGCAGGCCGAGGTTTTCCGCCGGCTGGCCGAGGGCGAGGTCGGGCTCATCGTCACCGGGCACGCTTATGTCCATCCCCTGGGAAAGGCCAGCCTCCGTCAAACGGGCATATACGATGACCGGTTCATCGCGCCCTTAAGCCGCCTGGCCTCGGCCGTCCGCGGAACCCGCTCGAAAATCTTCATCCAAATCGCCCACGCCGGCCGCCAGTCCAAGAAAAGGCTCTGCGGCGGCACGCCGGCCGCTCCATCGGCCGTCTATGACCCCTCCTCCAAGGTCCAACCCCGGGAAATGACCGCGGAGGATGTCCAGGAGACGATCGGAGATTTTGTCCGAGCGGCCCGCCGGGCTCAGGCGGCCGGCTTCGACGGCGTCCAAATTCATGCCGCCCACGGCTACCTTCTCTCGTCTTTCATCTCCCCGCACACGAACCGCCGGACCGACTCCTGGGGAGGCTCGGTCGAGGACCGGGCCCGAATCCTTGTCGAGATCGTCGGGGGAATCAAGCAGGCCTGCGGCCGGGATTTTCCGCTGATGATCAAGAAGAATTCGACCGATTTCCTGCCGACCGGATTGGCCCTCGAGGATGCCGTGGCCACGGCTCGCATTCTCCAAGCCGAAGGGCTCGACGCCGTCGAGGTCAGCGGCGGCATGGCCGAATCGGGCCGAGGCTCGGTCTGGACCGGCCTCCGGGTGGAGGAGGACGAAGGCTACTTCGTCGAGAACGCGGCCCGGTTCAAGGCCAAGCTCGACATCCCGGTCTCGGGACTGGGCGGAAACCGGACCCTCGCGGTCATGGAACGATTCGTCCGGCAAGGCCGAGCGGACATGATCTCCCTGAGCCGGCCCCTGATCCGGGATCCGTTTCTCGTCCGCAAGTTCCGCCTGGGCGAAGCCGTGAAATCGGCCTGCCTCTCCTGCAACAAGTGCTTCAATCCGAGAGGGATATCCTGCGGCGATCTCAAGCGGCCGAACCCGCGTTCTTGACAAGGGTCCGGGCTCGGGCCTATCCTTCACGGGGCGATCGGGGCCCGGCCCCGAAGCCCGCCCCGGTCGTCCGGACGCTGAACGGGCTCCCGTCGCCCTCGAGGCCGGACCCCGGCGAATAATCCCCCCTCGAGATCAGCGCGGCTTTGGTCCGAACCGGGGGATGAACTTACCGGTCGTCGATCGGTAGAGACGATAGTTTTCGCCGAATCTTCGAACGAGGCTGTCCTCTTCCTGGACGAGCCGGACGGTCATCAAGAGGACGATGACGGCCGTCCGGAAGAGCGTCGCCTCATTCAAGGCGCCAATATAAGGGGAGGTTTTCTTCCTGTCAAGGCTTGCCGCGCCTCCGGGTCTCATCTATAATCTGGCCGTCTTCGCAAGGCCATGGCCAATCGCTCCCCCCACTTTACGGCGTTCGGGGCGGCCGTCCTTTTCGGGCTCAGCACGCCTCTGGCCAAAATGCTCCTGCGGGACATCTCTCCCCTGGCCTTGGCCGGATGCCTCTATCTCGGGGCTTTTTCGGGGCTCGTCCTGTTTGAGGCCGGCCGGAGGCTCTTGGCCCGATCGGCCTCAGCCGCGGCGGCCTTGACGTCCCGCGACCTGCCCTGGCTTTTCGGAGCGGTGATCGCGGGCGGCGTGATCGGGCCGGCCGCTCTTCTGTTCGGCCTGGACCGTCTCCAGGGAGTCACGGCGTCTTTGCTTTTGAATCTCGAGGCCCCGGCCACGGCTATCCTTGCCGTCCTCCTCTTTCGGGAACAAGCCGGACGTCGTCTCTGGATCGCCCTGTCGGCCATGACCGGGGCGGGTGTTTTCTTGAGCTGGAATCCGGCCTCCGGCTCTTTCGCCTGGTCGGGGGCCCTGCTCATTCTCGCGGCCATGACGGCCTGGGGGCTCGACAACAACCTGACCCGGGTCATTTCCGGCAAGGACGCCGTCCGCATCGCCCAGATCAAGGGCCTCGTCGCCGGAACTTTCGCTTGGGCGGCGGCCCTTGCCCTCGGCCAAAGGATTCCTTCCGGACCGATGCTCGTCTACGGCCTCGCCCTCGGAGCCGCCGGTTATGGGCTCAGCCTCGTCCTGTACATCCGGGCCCTAGCTGGATTAGGGGCTTTTCGGGCGGGGGCCGTTTTCAGCGCCGCCCCCTTCGTCGGCGCGTTGGCTTCCCTGGCGATTCTGGGGGATCGGCCGAGCTGGACGATGGGCCTTGGGGCCTTGCTCATGCTCTTCGGGGCATGGTCGATCCTGGGCGAGCGCCACGCCCACCCGCACCGGCATCCCCGGGTCGTCCACACCCATCGTCACCGCCATGACAACGGCCATCATGATCATGACCATGAGGCCCCGGCCGCCGAATCCCACAGCCACGGCCATGTTCACGAAGAGGGAGGGCATTCCCACGGGCATTGGCCCGACCTGCACCATCGCCATGGCCATTGAGGCTTCGACCGAGGCTCCGCGTTTTTCCGGGAAACGGGCGCGGCCGGAGGCGAGGCCTTTGGCTCCGTCTCAAGGTCTCAGGAATGTCCCGTTGCGATAATCCTCGAATGCCCGGTCGAGCTCGTCCTGGGTGTTCATGACGATCGGACCGCGCCAGGCGACCGGCTCCCCAAGAGGTCGCCCGGAGACAACGAGGAAGCGCAAGCCCTCTTCACCGGCCCCGATTTGAAGGCGGGTCCCGTCGCGGAAGAGAACGGCGTTCCCCGAGGAGACGGCCTGTCCGCCCGGCCCGAAAAGGCCGAGGCCCGAAACGACGTGGGCGAAGACCGTGTTTCCTGAAGGAACGTCCTCCTCGAAAAGGCCTCCCTTCGGCAGGGTGACGTCCAAATAGGAGGGCTCGATGACGATGTCGCGGGCCGGTCCGACGACGCCGCGATAGCGGCCGGCGATGACTTTGATCGTGGCCCCGGAAAGGCTGGAGACTTCGGGAATGTCGCCGCTTCGGATATCGCGATATCGGGGGCTCATCATTTTTTGTCCCGAGGGGAGGTTGACCCAGAGCTGGAATCCTCGGAGGGCTTCCGGCCTGAGCTCGGGCATCTCTTGATGGATGATCCCTCCCCCGGCCGTCATCCACTGGACATCCCCCGCCCCTCGGCCAATATTCACTTATTCCTATAGGATTTATAATCTGGAGGCCGGGCCCTTGTCAACGGGGGCCTCCCCGGGGCTCGGTCCGCGTTCCGGCGTTGACGCCCCCCGGCCGTTCTGTTATGAA
>VGJF01000092.1 GCA_016867585.1 Candidatus Aminicenantota bacterium
CAGCTCGACCTCCGGAATCCCTGGGTTTTCTCCTATGCCCTCAACAACTACTGGATGACGAATTTCAAGGCGAGCCAGGGCGGGACTGTCGTCTTCCGGTATTCCCTGACCAGCCGGGCCGGCGGCGCGGACGCGGTCGCCTCGTCCCGTTTCGGATGGGAAGTCCACACGCCGCTCGTCGCGGCCTGGCTGCCGGCCAAAATCGCCGGAATGTTGCCGGCCGATGCCGAGAGCTTCTTTGCCGTCGACAAGCCCAACGTCTTCGTCCAGGCCGTGAAGCGGGCCGAGGACGGGGAGGGCGTCGTCCTCCGCCTGCGGGAGCTCGCCGGCCTGGCGACGGAAACCCGAGTTTCCACCCCGCTCTTCCGGGGCGAATTCCTGAACTACAAGGTCGCCGATATCAGTGAGAATCTCGGCAACAGCTTCACTGTCGTCCCCGGCTCGATTTACGTCAAGCTGAAGCCGTTCGAGATCGTCACCGTCAAGATCTGGGAATAAAAAAGGGGACGGGACACGAATTTCCTGGAATTCGGGTCCCGTCCCCTGAACGACGACGGATTATTTCTTTTTTCGGAGGTAGATGTCGCCGTTGAAGTTCTGGAGCTTGATCTCGGGCCCGCCGCCGTTGATCGAGCCGGCCACGGCCCTCTCGAGGGAGACCCGGAACCGGGCTTGATCCCTGCCCGTCGTCTTTTCAGGCTCGGCCGGGAGCGTCTTGAGGGCGATGTCGAAGTCGGTGTAGAGCTGGCCCATGTTGGACTTGATCCGGAAGCTGGCTTTGGCGTCGGAAGGAAGGGTCAGGTCAAGGTCGCCGTTGAAGGTGGCGAAGGACATCGGCTTGTCGGCCGCGACCCGGGTCAGGACGGCCTCGATGTCGCCGTTGGTCGTGCTGGCCGTCACCGGTCCTGAGACATTGATGAACTTCAGACGGCCGGTGGTTGAGGAAACCTCGACGGCCCCGGAGACGTTCTCGACCCGGATTTCGTCGAGATTCGCCCCGCCGAGGTCGAGCGACGAGCCGGAGGGAACGCGGATTTCGAGGTCATAGGCCCGGCGCCAGGACTGGAGGCGGATTTCGACCTTGTTGTCGTTCTCCTCGATCGTCAGGCCGGAGCTTTCGAGGGGGATCTGCTTCATCCCTTCCTTCTTGGCCTTATCGGCTTTCTCTTGTTCCTCGTTCTCCTTGGCTCCGGTCGCCCGGCCGAACGGCACAACCACGCGGGGCGGACGCGGAATGTCCCGGAGGGTGTCGCGGAGGGCGTCCCGGACGGCCTCGCCGACGACGACCGGGCCGCCGAGGACCTTCTCCCGGGGCGTCGCCGTCACGAGGACCTCCTTGCCTTCGTAGCCGATGACCTTCATGGTGCCGAACATGATGTTGGCCTCGATGACGGCAGGCTTGGCCGGGTTGGTCAGGGGGACGGTCACCTTGTCGGGCGTCGGCGTCTGGGCCAGGCCGCCGAGAGCCATCAATCCGAAGGCCGCGATCATCGCGGAAATCATTCTTTGCGCTTTCATGTGAGACTCCTTTCTCATCCGTTTTTTTTTATGAAAATATCGCCGTTCAGGGTATCGCAGCGGATTTCCGGGCCGCCTTTCCCGACGCGGACGCCCGTGAATCCCGCGCGCCTGAAGACGGTTTTGCCGTCGATCGCTTCTTTTTTGACCGGCTCTCCGGGCAGGGCCGTGGTCGCGAAGTCCGAATAGGCCGCGGCGGCCAGGACGAGAGCTCCGGCGGCGAGGAGGATCCATCTCTTGGTCATGGCGGCTTCCCTCACGAAGTCAGGTTTTTGACGCCCTGCTTGGCTTTTTCCCGGACGTCGGGATGGATTTTATCGTCGGCGATGAGCGCCTTGAGGGCGTCAACGGCTTTCTGCTCGCGGGCCTCGGTCAGGAGGTCGATCAGGGCGACCTGGACGAGAGGGGATTCCTGCCGGCCGAGGGAGGCGACGAGGCCGTCTTTCACCCGGTTATCCTTGGCAAAGAGGAAGAGGGCGTCGACCACAGCGAGGCGGACGTTGACGCTGGGGTCGGTGTCGAGGATCCGGAAAAGGGCGGTGAGCGTCTGTTCGCCCGGCGCCCGCATCTGCTCGCTGTAGCTCACGCCGAGCAGGCGTTCGGACGAGGACGGCTGCCGGAGAAGGGAAAGGGCCGTCGTCTGGCGCATGTCGTCGACCTGGCGCTCGAGCCGGGCGAACTTCTCGTTGAAGGCGCCCGAGCGGCCGACGAAGAGGCCGCCGGCGAGGCCGACGAAGAGAAGCGCGGCCGCGGCGGCGAACCGGAAAGCCGGCCGCTTCCAGGAGAAAAATTCCCTGATGGAGAAGGCCTTTTCCGCCTTCCGGTCCGCCGTCCGAGCGTCGAGGCCTTCCTTGTAGGCTTCGAGCATCGTGTAGAAGCGGTCGCGGAGGGCGGCCGACGGCTGCTCGACGGGCAGGACGCCGAGTTTCATCCATGTTTCACTCACCTTGTGGAATTCCTCGGCGCACGCGCCGCAGGCGGCCAAGTGGGCGTCGACGGAGCTCTTGGCCTTGGCTGAGAGCTCCCCCGTCAGGAAATCGGGCAGATGGGCCCGGGCATCGTCACATGTCATGGCATTTCTCCCGTGTCAGGGCGGCGTATATTTCGCCCAGCTCCGCGACCGCCCGGTGGATCATGGCCTTGACCGTCCCCACCGGGCAGTCCAGGAGCTCGGCGATTTCCCGATATTTCATGTGCTGAAACCGGCTGAGGACGAGGATCTCCTGCTTTCGGGGCGGAAGGAGTCCGAGGGCCTTGGAGACCAGGGCCGAGTCCTGCTCCCGTTCCAGCCTGTCCTCGGGCAGAGGTTCGGCATCGGCCGGCTCGGCGAGCTGCTCATCCAAAGGAAGGGCTTCTTTCCTCCGCCGCAGGGCGTCGATGTGGGCGTTCCGGGCGATTTTGAACATCCAGACGATATATCGGTCCTCGC
Organism: Candidatus Aminicenantota bacterium; assembly: GCA_016867585.1. Lineage (GTDB taxonomy): Bacteria > Acidobacteriota > Aminicenantia > Aminicenantales > UBA4085 > JAAZPG01. Next base: position 2,948 of record VGJF01000092.1, read on the forward strand.
CCTGGTATGTCGCCCGGTACTTGAGAATACGGGTGAAAACGTCTTGGACGAGGTCCTCGCTGACCTCCCGATTTCCCGTAAGGCGAAGAAAATAATTGAAAAGAGAGACATAATGACGCTCGAAGAGGATGGCCAGTTTTTCGACATATCCGTTCCGAACGTCCGACATGATCTGGTGGTCCGTCATGGGCTTCAGAGGATAAGACTCGGATTTACGGAAAAGGTTACAACGACATCGAAGTTTTGGCAAACTTCGATCCCCTTCAGACGGCGGGCGTCGCCTGCTTGGGGACGTCCATCTCCTTGCCCAGGGCCAGGAAGCCGAAGGCCGCCAGGATCCCCGCGCCGCCCATGATGAACCAGAGGGCGTCGCCGCCGGCCGCGCCGTACAGCCAGTTGCCGCAAAGGGGGGCGACGAACATCGCCAGGGAAAAGACGAGGCTCAGGACGCCCATATAGCGTCCCGCCGACGCTCCGGCCCGGTTGGCGGTGACCGTGGCCGCAAGTGGCATCGTCAAGATCTCGCCGATCGACCAAACGAAGACGGTGAAGGCCGCGTAGCCGAACCCCCGGCCGAGCGGCATCAGGCCGAAGCCGAGACCGATGAAGACGGCGCCGAGGGCGATGATTTTCGTCTCAGACCGCCGGCGGACGGCGTGGATGAGGATCATTTCGACGGCGACGATGAGGATCGTGTTGACCGCCCATAAAGGCCCGATCCGGTTTTCCTTCAGTCCGTAGACCTGGTTGAGGTAGAGATTGAAGGTTGAGAAGAGCTGGGAAAAAACGACGGCCAGGACGAGAAAAAACCCCATGTAGGCCAGGAAGGGGATGTCTCGCCAAGGGGAACCGTTCTTCGGAAGAGGCCTGGCCGGTCCCGGCCCGGCGGTCGAGGCGGGGATGAGCTTGACATATCGGGCGATGACGACGGCCGAGGCCAGGGTCGTCAGGCCGTCCGCCCAGAAGAGCCAGCGGTAATCGATCAGGATCAGAAAGCCGCCGATGACCGGGCCGAAGGTGATTCCCAGATTGGCGGCCAGGCGCCGGAGAGCGAACCCCTTGGAACGCATTTCACCCGAACAGAAGCGCGACATGGCCGTGTCGTTGGCGGGGAAAAGGGCCGTGGCGACGACGCCGTAAAGGAAAAGAAGGACGAGGAGGAGGGCGTATCCTTCGGCGTAGCCCGAAATGATCAGGACGATGCCGGAGAGGACGAGGCTTCCGATCTGGACGCGGCGGACGCCGACCTTGTCGCAAAGGGCGCCGCCGAGATAGCCGCCGGCGATGGCCCCCAGGCCGTAGGCGCTCAAGACGCGTCCGGCCTGGAGGAGGGTGAAGCCGAGATGGCGGGTCAGATAGATGTTGAGGAAGACGAGGACCATGAAGCCGCAGCGGTTGATGAACTCGGCCAGGGCGAGGATCCAGGCCCCGCGCGGCACGCCGGCATAAGCGTTTCGGTAGAGGGAAACGACGCTTTTCAGCATGAAAATAATAGGGGGACAGGTCCACTATTCCCCAATTCTTTTTACGAAGGAAATACAGGGACACATACCTTAATTGTCCAACAACGGACAATTAAGGTATGTGTCCCCGTATTTATGGCGGAAAGAGATCAATCAAAAATGAGAAGGCTGTCCGGCCGGGGCTTCCAATCCTTCAGGGCGGGGCCCGTCCCCCAGAAATTCGTCGGCCGGTAGAGAAAAATCCACGGGGCGTCGTCGCGGACGATCGCGTAGATCCGCCGGTAAAGGGCCTGCCGTTCCCCGTCCGCAAGCGTGGCCTGGGCCCGAAGGATGAGGGCGTTGACCTCTTCGTTTTCGTACCCTTCCCACCACGGCCCGCGGAGGGTGGACTGGAGCTTCTCCCTCAGAACCCGGAAGGTGCTTCGCGGACTCGAGTCGAAGCAGCAGGCGTCGCGGATGTTCTTCTCCCGGACCATTTCGGAGTAAGCCGCCCGGTCGGCGTGTTCCACGATTTCAACCTCTATGCCGGCCTTCCGGAGCTGCCCGGCCATGATTTCCGCCAGTTGCGGCGCCTCGTCGGGCATCGTCGTCGGGACGTCGAATCCGAGTTTCAGCCCGTTGGGGTAGCCGGCCTCGGCGAGGAGGCGGCGGGCCGCGGCCGGGTCATGCGGGTAGACGGGCGTCTCCGGGTTGTATCCGAAGTGGTGAGGCGTCAGGTAGCCGTTCAACCGGGTCGCCGCTCCGGGCTTGACTTCGGCGATGATCGGCTCGACGTCCAACGCGTAGTTCAGCGCCTGCCTCACCCGCCGGTCCCGGCACGGCCCTTCGAAACAGTTCAACATGAAGATGATGCACAGACCGCTTTCCTGCCGATGGAGGGAAGCGTTTTGTCGGCCCAGGATCCTCTCTCTCCCTTCCGCCTCGACGCCGGCGACGATGTCCGCCCTCCCGTCGAGGAGGGCGTCGACGCGCTTCTCCGGACTGGCCTCGGCGACCCAGCGGATCCGCTTGTATCTCGGGGCCTCGCCCCAATAGGGGGCGAAGGCTTCCAAGGTCATGACGCCGTCGCCCCGCTCGAGGACTTTGTAAGGGCCGCTGCCCACGTATTCCCGGGGCAGCCGGCCGAGCGCCCCGGCCGGGCTGATGGGCATGGCGGCCAGGAGATCCAGGAGGTCGGCCATGGGTTCCCCCGTGACGATCCGGACCCTTCGCTCGTCGAGTTTGTCGATCTCAGCGTTCCCGAGATAGCTGAGATAGACGCCTTGAGTGCCGAAGGCCCCCCCGATCGCCGGGTCAAGGACTCGCTTCAGGGTCGCGACGACGTCGTCGGCGCGGAGCGTTTCGCCGTTGTGGAATCTCACGTTTTTCCGGAGATCGAACGTCCAGGTCGCGGCATCTTCCGATACGGTCCAGCTCTCGGCCAAACAAGGTTCGAAGGAGCCGGCGGGATTCATCCTGACGAGAGCTTCATAAACCGAAAAAAGCAGGCTCAGCCGGTTCGTGGAATCGCTGCAGATATGGGGATCCCCCGGATCCACCGAGGATTGATAGACCGTGATCATCTCTTTCTCTCCGTTCACGATATCTTGCCAAGCGAAGAGATCGGGTTTCAGCTCATATCCCCGGAGGGCGGCGGCGACTTCGGGCGAGATCCGGGCAAGCCATTCGGAAAGGGACGACCGCTTGCCCTCGGCGATCTCGACCATCGAGACGATGCGGGCGGCGATCGTCGTCACGGCGAAGCGCGATTTCGAACCGGCCGGGAAGACGGCCTCGATCATCGCCCGGTTCGGGTTGAGGACGGCCTTGAGGTCCGCCCCACGGGAGGCGAAGGCCTGTGTCCAATGGTCGAGGACATAGCCGTAATGGGTGCAGACGAGGGCGGCGATGACCGGCGTCTGAGGATACGGAAGCTTTCCCAGCGCCTCGTCGACATAGGCTTCGACGAGGAGGGCCGTATCCTCGCTTTTCCAGTCGTTCTCGATGAAGGCGGCCAGCTCGGGGCAGCCCTGGGAAATGACCCGGTCAGCCGCGATGCCGCGGCCGAGAAGCTTTTCCCGGTGCGTCCCCTCGGCGATCGTCGTCTCCGTGCCGAAAAGAATGACCGACGCGGACGGATTGTCGTCCAGGGCGCGGGCGATCATGTCCACGCCGGCGTCGACGATGCCGACAACGGGGATCTTGGAGGCCCGCACGAACGGGACATCCTCCGTCAGGACCGAAAGCGTGTTGCAGCCGACGAGGAGGAGGTCGGGCCGGACGTCGGCGGCCATTCCCGCCAGGGCGCGGTCAAAGACGCGGATTTTCGATTCCCGGTCTGGAAGGCTGTTGTAGCCGCTCTCGTTAGAGAAAAGGGCGTTGGCGAAGACGAGATTGACCTCCCGATACATCCGGTGTTCCTTGAGCCGGGCCGCGGCTTCGGCCATGATCGAAAGCCCTCCCAGCCCGGAGTCCGTGACGACGACGGTCAGAGCGTCTTTCCGGGGAAGGATGCCCGATTCGGCTTGATTCCGGCAGGCGTAGAGGAGAAGCACGGAAAGGCCGGCGATGAGAAAAACGCCTTTGTTCTTTGCTTTTTTCAAGTGATTCTGATTTCCAAATGACGACATGACGCCATTATATGCCGGCGAATGATAAAAAGGAACGTAACGGGCCGATTTGTAAATTTTTCTTAAATGAACTATTCTATGAATACAAATGAATCATTGGATGAATAGGAGGAGCCGTGAAGTCGATGTCGATTCATGGGGTCGATAGAGAGTTGGCCAGGCGGATTCGGGAGAAATCGGCTGAATACGGCCTGAGCGTGAACCGGACGATGAAAAAGCTCCTGGGGGAGTCCCTCGGCCTCGACAATGAAAAATCCAAGCCCAGCGGCGAGTTCGACGATTTGTGCGGGGCTCTCCCCAGGAGGGTGGGCGAAGAATTGGCCGCTCTTCTCTCGGAGATGGACATGGTGGACCCGGAGGATTGGTCGTGACCAAGATCGTCCTCGATTCGAGCGCCTATACGCGGTTTGTCATGGGGGATCGGGAAGTCTTAGGGGCTTTGTCCCGAGCCAAAACCGTCTATTTCTCCGTTTTCGTCCTCGGCGAGCTCCTGGCGGGATTCAAGGCCGGGACGCATGAGGCGGAAAACAAGAAGGTCTTGAGCGCCTTCTTGAGTAAACCGTCCGTCGTTGTTCTCCCGGCGGGCGAAGAAACGGCGGATTGCTATGGCCTCATTTGGGCCGCCCTGCGGAAGGCGGGCCGGCCGATCCCGACGAACGACGTTTGGATCGCCGCCCAGACAATGGAAACCGGCTCAGTCCTGATTTCTTACGATGCCCACTTCGCCGCCGTTCCCGGCTTGCGGCTCTGGGACCGGCTTAACGAAATTCCGCGCTGACGATCGTGATCCGGCCGGGGTAGGTGATCGGGCCGATGGGCGTCGTGACTCGCGGCTGGGCGTCGAGCGAAATCCGGGTCGAATCCCCGCCGCGGCCGCCGAGGGCCAGGGCCAAGCCGATGACCTCTTCGTATCCCTTGTTCCCGAAAAACTCGTAGAGGTCGATCCCGAGACGGATGGCGATGACCGTCTCCTGGCCGGTCCCCGGGATCTCGACCGGCTGGTCGATGTTGCCGGTGATCGTCGGCGTCCCGTCGATGAGCAGGCGCGACTCGAGGCTGGTCAGCGTCGAGACCGTCTGTCGGCTGCCGCCCGTCCCGTCGTTGGGGTTGATGGCCAGGACGTCGAGGACGAACTCGGCTGGAAGGCGTTTGGACCGGAAGCCGTCGAAGAGCCTCAGTCCGTCGGTGAAGGAGAAATCCGACAGCCGGCTCGCGGCGCCGATCCGGATGCCCAGGATCGAGAAGTCGTGGATCGCGCCCAGCTTGAATTTCAGCCGTTGGAGGTTCATGAGCGTGCCCGCCAGATTCTCGAGCGTCGCGCAGCTTTGAAAGCTCAACGCGGCGAGGGTGATGACGAGAGAGAATCCGAAGGTCTTTCGAAATTTCCGGATGGTCATGTGGCTCCCCCTTCCCTTTCGGTTGGATAGAGGATCTTCCCGTCCAATTCAGCCTCGGCGACGATCGCGATTATTCTACCATCTTAGCGGGGAAAAAGGGGACATGGTTGACTATTCCGCTGATAGCCGAGGACACAAAGCTCCGCCGGCCGGTCGCTTTGAAGCTCCTGCCCTTCGAGTTTTCTCAATCCCCCGAGGCGAAAGAACGGTTCGTTCGCGAGGCCCATGCGGTCGCGGCCGCGCTGGCGTTCTGGTTCGAGTGGGATTGGGAGGCTGCCGGCAAGAGCTTCGACCGAGTCCTCGCTCTGAATCCGGGAGACGCCATGTCCCATGGCACGCGCGGCTGGTTCTTCTTGAACAGGAGGCGTTTTAACCAGGCGATCCTCGAGATTAATCAAGCCCTTGAGCTTGACCCCCTCATGCCTCTTTATTATGGCTGGTCGGTCGGCCTGCGTTGGTCCGTGGGAAAGCCTGACGAGGCCTTGCGGGAACTTGTCAAAGCCCTGGAGATCGACCCCAACATGGGCCTGGCTTATTTTCATGGGGGGGTGGCCTATTTCCTCAAGGGGCAGCTGGACGAGGCCGGCGACACTTTGGAGAAAGGGAAAAAACTCTTCGCCCCGCCCGGCTGGATGGAGGGGGTGCACGGCATCATCCTTTCGATCATGGGAGATCGGGATAAAGCGGCGCGAATCCTCGAGGAGATGATCGAGGCCAAAAGGACGGTCAAGAATGTTTCGGCCGTCTGCATCGCCTGGCTGGCCGGGAATGTGGGGAATCTTGACATGGCCTTTGAATGCCTCGACACGGCGTACGAGGAGCGCGACATCTTAATGTGTTTCATCCATGTTTACACCGCGACGTTCTGCCCGGCTATTGCTGCCGATCCCCGTTTCAAGAAACTCCTGGCCAAGATGAAGCTGGATATCTGATTTCCTCTTGACGAAAGGGCCTTTTCAAAGTAGAAAATAGGGCCATCGTGAGTCGAAGCCAGCGGAAAGGAAAGCCCATCGTCATTCGCCGGGACTGCCCTGACTATGACCTTGCGGCAATCGAAAGAATCATCCGCGAGGGGCTGGCCGAACTCGGCCTGGCCGGCCGCCTCCGCGGCCGTCTATAGGATGATTTTCCGGGGGGCCCGGTCTTTTGCCTCGCGCTCGACGGGATCGGGCGGCTTGCGGAGATCATCGTCAGAAACCGCGCCGGCGACCTCTTCGTAGACCAGCATCTCGTTTTCGTTCTTGGTGACCCGGTCGATGAAGAGCCCCTGGCCTTCGTCCCTTAGATTCCGGGAATTCATCACCGCCTGGGCGGCGGTCATCCAGCCTTGGATCGTCGCATTGTCGGGATGGTGGCCGGCCTTGGCGTTGATGGGGTAGAGGATATGCTTGGCCGCCCAGTAATCCAGGGCCAAAGGGTCTTGGCCGGCGAGGAGGCGGTTGGCCTGGAAGGTCGTCCCGGCGGGGTATCCGCCGAGGGATCCGTAAGACACCCAGATGCAGTCCAGGATGTTGAGAACGGGGGGTCGGACGAGGGCGACCATCTTTCCCACGGTCTCTCCGTGGCCGGAATAATGGCGGAAATTGGACTGGCCGTCGTTCATCGACAGGACACCGTATAAATGCTTGAGCGAGGCTGTGATCTCGGAACCGCCGTGCGTTTTAAGGACGGGGACGTTGAGGAGCTTGAGGTTTTGGGAATAGCCCGCTCCCGTCCAGATTCCCTCCTTGAGCTCCACCCGCGTGCCTCGAGCCGTGGTGAAGCAGGGATAAGAGACGTTCTCCAGCTTTCGATAGCCCTGCGTCACATGGTCGGCCGCCCCGATGAACGTCCCCCGGATGGGGTCAAGGAGATAGGCCGAAACGCGGGGATCCGTGAATATCCGATCCACGAGGTAGGTGAACGAATGGCTCTCGTCGACGGCGTTGGCATGGACCGATCCGTCGGCGTATGTCCCCCCGCCTTTCGTGTCGCAATTCAGGCTTCCCCGGCCCTGGCCGTTCTCGAAGATGACGACTTCGCCCCGGAAGCCGTCGGGATGCTCCAGGACGCGCTGGACGATCCCCCGGACGACGTCGCTCGAGGTCGCCCCCCGGTATTTCCACTGGGCGTTGACCTTGACGAGAACGACATCGTCGGCGGCAATGAGGCCCTGCGGGCCGCTCAGGCCTTGAACCGAGGACGACCGGTAGAACTTCAATCCCGCGCGGCCCATGGCTTGGAGGAGGGATTCGACCCCGAGGTGACGGTTGGGAGACCGGGAGTCCGCGAAGGGAAAGCCGGGGATCTGGGTGATGGAAAAGAGGCTGTTCTGGATCGTCCCCGTGGCCGTCTCTCGCCGGCCTCTGCCGGGAAAAAATGAGGCGAGGCCGCCGGCTCCGGCGAGCCTGAAAAATTCCCGGCGCCTGAGTTTAACGGGCATGATCCGGCTTATCCCCTTGGTCCGGGTTCGCGCTCCGGATGACCCTTGGGGTGACAGGATTCCATTGTATCATAGGCGTTCACGGATATCCTTGCGCAGCGCGGCCGTCCAGTTCAAGACCACGACGATTTTTGTCGAGACAACGTCCTGATCGTTGTCCTTGATCATCAGAAAACGCTGGCCGTCGGCGGTCACGTCATAGTTGGCCGAACTGACTCCGGGGGGGCCGCAGGAGGAGCTCATGCCGTGAGAGAAATGGCCCTCCCAGAGCAAGGCGGGCTTGCCGGCTTCGAATCCCCCCGCTGTCTTGATCGGAACGACCATCATCTTGTCGCCATTACGGTAGACGATTTCCCGATCGCCGCGGCAGAAGAGGGGATCCGTGCCGCCCTCCGACGACAGCTTGATCTTCCATCCGGGGCCGGGCCAGGGTTGGACG
>VGJF01000093.1 GCA_016867585.1 Candidatus Aminicenantota bacterium
CGCGGCCGTCGCCGCGCCCTTTGTCCATGCGGACCTCCAAAACACGGCCAAAAAGCCCTTGACGATCGAGGACTATCCCAAGTGGCGCCAGGTCGCCGGCCCCGCGATTTCGAGCGACGGGAAATGGGCGGCCTATGTCCTTCAACGGACCAACACCGTCGCGGCCGAGTCCAAGCCCGTGCTCCATATCTTGAGCCTAGAGACCGACGCCGAGGTCACGGTCAACGACGCCTCGGGCGCCGTTTTCTCGCCCGACTCGAAGTGGATCGCCTACCAAGTCGACCCGGGGGCCGCAGAGCGGGCGCGGGCTTCGCGGGGAGGGAGCGGAACGCCGACCTCGCCGTCGGGGACGCCGCCCTCGATCCCGTCGACAACCCCGGCTCCCGGCGCTCAGACGAGTCCGGCAGGGCAGCGCGGCGGAGCGGCGCCGATTCCGCCGCGCCGCGTCGAGCTCCGCAACCTGGCCTCCGGCGCCGTCAGGTCCTGGCAGGAAATTGGGACGTTCGTCTTCGCCCCGACTTTCACCCATCTCGTCCTTCGCCGAAGGGGCGAGGAGACGGCCGGTCCCGCGGCCCAGCGGGGGGGAGGACCTCCGGGGATGATGGGCCAGCGGGGAGGGGGCGGGTCCAACGCCGTCCCCCGCGGCCTTGAAACGATCATCCTCGATTTGCGGACGGGAGGCTATCAGCCGCTCGGCAGCGTGAACGACTTCGCCTTCAACCGGACGGGAGAGCTTCTGGCTTATACCGTGGACGTCCCGGCGAAGGACGGCAACGGCTTCTTCGTTTTCGACACCCGGGACGGCCGGGTCGCGCCGCTCGACATCGACGCCAAGCTCTACAGCCGGCTGGCCTGGAACGAGGAGGGCGACGCCCTCGCCGTCCTCAAGGGAAGCGAGGTCGAAAAGATGCGCGAGCGGAGCAACGTCCTCTTGGCCTTTCCTGACGTTTCCTCGGCCCTCAAGGACCGGGCCGCTCTCCCCCCGCCGGTCGTCTTTGACCCGGAAAAAGCGGAAGGGTTCCCCAAGGGCTGGGTCGCGAGCGACCGGGCCGCGCTCTCCTGGAGCGAAGACACCACGCGTGTTTTCTTCGGGATAAAGGAGCAGGGGCCGGCTCCGGACATGGCCCGTAAATCGACGGACGAGGCGCCGAACGTCGATGTCTGGAACACGGGCGACGAGTACATCCAATCCCGGCAGATGGTCCGCGCCGAGCAGGAGCGCAATTTCACCTTCCGCCAGGCCTTCGACGTCGCGGCCAAGCGGTTCGTCAAACTCGCCGACGAGACGATGCGGGAGCTCGACCTCGCCCCCGACGGAAAATGGGCCGTCGGGTCCGATGACCGGGCCTACGTCCGGAACGAAAAGATCCTTCCGACGGCGGATTTCTACCGGGTCGATTCGGCCACGGGCGAGCGGACGCTCATCGCCAAGGGCCAGCTGAGAGGCCGACACGTCTTCGGCCTCAATCCCCACGCGACCCATTTCCTCTATTGGAAGGGGGGCCAGATCGTCGCTTATGACCTCGCCGCGGGCACGGCCAAGACGCTCGGCGCGGGCCGGGTGAGCTTCGTCGACCGGGAATACGACCATCCCGGGACGAGGCCGTCCTACGGAATCGCCGGCTATACGAACGACGGCAAGGCCGTCATCGCCCACCATCGGTACGACCTCTGGCTCGTCCCTCTCGACGGCTCCGCGCCGAAGAACCTGACGAACGGTCTCGGGACGGCCAAGGAGATCCGCTTCCGCCTCCTCCGCGCCGAACCGCCGGACCCGACCGTCCGGCGCTCCGAAGGCCCCCGCGGGACGATCGACCTCTCCAAACCGGTCCTCCTGTCGGCCTACGGCCAGTGGACGAAGAAATCCGGGTATTATGAGTTGGCCGACGGGCAGATGAAGGAGCTCGTCTACGAGGACGCTTCCTACGGCCCGCCGACCCGGGCGATGAAGGCGGAGAAATACCTCTTCACCCGGCAGACGTTCGTCGAGTATCCCGACCTCCGCGTCTCCGGGCCGGGCTTCAAGGATTCGAAAAAAGTCAGCGACGCCAACCCCCAGCAGAAGGAATTCCTGTGGGGCCGCCGGATCCTGTTCGACTACAAGAACAAGGACGGGGTGCGCCTCCAAGGCATCCTGGCCGTCCCGGACGACTATAAGCCGGGCGAAAAGCGGCCGATGATCGTCATCTTTTACGAGAAGAACTCGCAAAACATGCACGTCTACAGCGCCCCGGCCTACCTCCCGAGCATGGGGCGGATGCCCGTCCAGGCGACGAGCCACGGCTACCTGGCCATGCTCCCGGACGTCCATTTCCGGACCGGCAACTCCCACTCCGACATGCTGGAATGCGTCGAGGCGGCGACCCGCAAGGTCATCGAGATGGGCTACGCCGACCCGAAGCGGATCGGCGTCTCGGGCCACAGCTACAGCGGCGAAGGCGCGGCTTTCATCGCCACGCGGTCGAAGATGTTCGCCGCCGTCGGCATGGGAGCCGGCGTCGTCGACCTCTATAATGATTTCGCCATGCCCTGGGGTTGGTCCTACGGGTATCAGGGGGGAAGCGGCGACACGGCCTTCCAGTACTACCTCTACGATCAGGGCCGGTGGGGCTTCTCCCCCTGGGACCGGCCCGACAAGTACCGTTTCGAATCGGCCCTGACCCATGCCCCGGAGGTGACCGCGCCGGTCCTCATCATGCACGGCACGTCCGACCCGACCGTCGGCTTCATCAATTCCCTGGCCTTCTACAACGCCCTCCGCTACAACGGCAAGAAGGCCGTCCTCCTGGCTTATCCCGAGGAAGGCCACGGTCTTCGCGGGCTGGCCAATCAGAAGGACCTGACCGTCCGGTTCTTCGAGTTCTTCGACCACTACCTCAAGGGCGCTCCGGCGCCGAAGTGGCTGACCGAGGGCGTGCCCTACTTGAAGAAAGGGGAGGGCGCCACGAAATAGCCCGGCGGCCTCAGAACGAAGCCGAAACGAGAACGGCGCCGCCGAAGGCGAGGGCCACGGCGGCCAGCTTGAGGGGCGTGACTTTTTCCTTGAGGATGACGGCGGCCAGGACGAAAATGAAGATCGTGTTGAGCTGGTTGAGGGCCGAGGCGATCGAGGCCTGGGTGTAGGTCATCCCGGCCGTCCAGAACATCGGCGAAATGTAGGCTCCCAGGATCGCCGTCAAGGGGAGAAGTCCCCGGCCCCCTCCGGCCCGCAGGGGGGCCAGGATCTCCCGCCGGCGGGGATGAAAGGCCAACAACAAGCCCGTTCCGGCCGATCCGCCGACCTGGCGGGCGGTGCAAGCCCAGAGGAGGGACACCTTCGGGAGCATGGGCTTGACCATGACGATCCCGGCGGCCGTGAGGAGCATGGCCAGGACGCCGAGTCCGACCCCGGAGACGAGATCGCGGCGGGAGAGCCGGGCGTCGCTCTTCTTTTGGGTGATCATCAGGACGGCGGCGACAATGAGGACGACGCCGACGGTTTGAAGCCCGGACATCCGCTCGCCGAGGAACAGGAACGAGAGCCCGATGACGAAGGGGCTGTAGGCGCAGTCGACGATGGCCGTCAGCTCCGCTCCGAGCCTGACGAGGGCCGTGAGAAAGAGCCAGTCCGAGAGGGCGATCCCGAGAACGCCGCTGAGGACGAAGACGGCCGCGCCCGTCCCCGGGAGCGGGGCGGACGGGCTTTCCCCGAAAACGGCCATCGAAGCCCCGAAGAGGACGAGAGCCAGGGCGTTTTTGTAAAAATTGATCCCCAGGGGATCGACCCTGTCCCCGACGATGCGGAAAAGGACGACGGCCAGGGCCCAGATCAGGGCCGCGGCGAGAGACAGGATCTCCCCGATTTTCGGGAGACCGACCAGGGAAGCGAAAAGGCCGTTCATGTTCCGCCGGTTATAGCAAAGTCCTCCCGGGCCGTCAAACGCCCGGCCGAACATGATTTGACGGGATGGGATCGATCGTGTTTAATGGCCCCATGACCGTGTTCGGTCTTCATGTCCTCGATTTCGCGATCATCGTCCTGTATCTCGCGGGGATGCTCTACGTCGGGTGGCGGAACTCCCACCGGTCGCGGAGCGCCGGAGAGTTCTACTTGGCCGGGCGCAGGCTCGGGAGGTTCACCCAGTTTTTCCTGAACTTCGGCGCCTCGACGAACGCCGACCAAGCCGTGGCCCTGACCCGGGAGATCTACCGGCAGGGGATCGGGGGGATGTGGATCCAGTACCTCGTCCTCTTCCTGACTCCGTTCTACTGGTTCACGACGGCTTTCATGCGCCGCTCCCGCCTCGTGACCCTGGGCGATTTCTACGCCGAGCGCTTCCGGAGCAGGTTCCTCGGCGGCGCCTTCGCCGTCTTCACCCTGTTCATGGCCTTCATCGGCGGGGGGGTCAGCTACATGGTCGCCGGGAAGACGATCCAGGCCCTGACCCCCAAGCCCGAAGCCGCCTACACGGAAGCCGAGAGGCGGAGCGTCGATCGGTTCATCGAGTACCAGGCTCTCCGCAAGAGCCTCGCCGACGCCCTCGGGGCCGAAGAGGCCGCCCGCTACCGCGAGCTCGACGACCGCCAGAAGAAGGGCGAGCTCCGGTCGTTCGTCTCCTACACGAATCCCCTGACGGTTTACATCATCTTCGCCGTCATCACGAGCGCCTACACGATCATGGGCGGTTTCTTCGCCGCGGCCATGAGCGACATCGTCCAGGGATTCCTGATCATCATCTTCTCCCTGATGCTGATCCCTCTGGGCCTGGCCAAGGTCGGCGGGTTCGCCGGCCTCCACGCCAAGGTCCCCGATTTCATGTTCAACCTTTTCGGCTCGGTGACGACCTCGGAGTACGCCTGGTACACGATCCTGGCCATGATCCTGGCCAACCTCGTTTCGATCATCGCCTCGGCCGGGATGATGCAGACGGCCGGGTCGGCCAGGACCGAGGCCTCGGCCCGGTTCGGAATGATCCTGGGGATGTTTTTCAAGCGGTTCCTGATGATTTTTTGGGCCCTGGCCGGGCTCCTGGCCGTGGCCTTGTTCGGCGGGCAGCTCCACGATCCGGACCTGATCTGGGGGCTCATGACCCGAGAGCTCCTCTTCCCGAGCGCCGTCGGCCTCATGCTCGTCGGGATCCTGGCGGCCAACATGTCGACCTTGAGCGCCAACGCCGTCTCCTACTCGGCCCTCTTTATCCGGAACATCTACGAGCCCGTCGTCCGCGGCCGTTCGGAGAGGCATTATCTCGGCGTCGGAAAAGCCGTCCTGGCCGTCACCCTGGTCGGGGGAGTCGGAACGGCCCTGTTTGTCGGGAACATCCTCTATCTCTTCCAGTACTTCATCTCCCTGCCGGCGGTCTTCGGGGCCTCGATCTGGCTGGGATTTGTCTGGCGCCGCCTGACGAAATGGGCCGTCATCGTCCAGATCTTCGTCTGCTTCGCCGTCTATGCCGTCATCCCCAACCTCTTCCAAGGCTCGACCTGGGCCCGGACCCATCCGGCCTTCCTGGCCGAGACGCGGCCGAGGTCGGTGATGATCACGACGGCCGGGCTCGAGGACGACGTCGCGGCCGGCCGGGCGGCGTCCGTCGGGGAAAAGATCCGCCGGCCCCACCTTGTCGAGCCGGCGGCCGTCTTCTACGAGAAAGTCGCCCGTCGGGACCCGTCCGATCCGGCTTCGCCCAAGATCGGGCTCGGGCGGTTCAACGCTGAAATCTGGGTCCTGAGCTGGTTCGGCGTCGATTTTTCCGGATTCACCAAAGCTCAGCTATCCGCAACGCGTTTTTTCTTCGACGCGCTCTTTCCCTTCGTCCTCCTCATTCTGATCAGCCTGGTCACCCGGCCCGTTCCCAAGCCCGACCTCGACCGCTTTTTCGCCCGCGTCCACACCCCCGTCGGGCCGACGCCGGAGGAGGACGCCGCGGCCGTCGAGCGGGCTTACGCCGACCCGGACATGCACCGCGGCCGGAAAATCTGGCCCCGCTCCGCCTGGGAGATCATGAAGCCCGGAAAGGGCGATATCATCGGCTTCGGGGGAAGCTGGCTGCTGGTCGGGGTCATCATCCTTCTTCTCTGGCTCATGGTCAGCATTCGTTAGGGCATTTCATGGCGTCGTTATTTGGGCGACGAGCCGAGACAGGATCTGTTCTTCAGCCGACGGCCTGGGAAGGAACGATGAACGATATCCGGGACCTGACCCGAGAGGAACTGGCGACCGAGCTTGCGGCCATGGGCGAGCCCGCTTTCCGGGCCGGCCAGGTTTTCGCCTGGCTCTACGCCAGGGGGGCCCGAAGCTTCGATGATTTCACGGACCTGCCCAAGGGCCTCCGCCTAAAGCTCGCCGGGCGCTTCGGGCTCCGGCCGCTGGAGGCCGAAGGGGTCCTCCGGGCCCGGGACGGGACGGAGAAAGTTCTCTTCCGGCTCCGCGACGGATGGGGCATCGAGACCGTCGTCATCCCCGCGGGGGAGAGGCGGACGCTCTGCCTTTCGACCCAGGCGGGCTGCAAGTTCGCCTGTGCCTTCTGCGCCAGCGGAGGGCACGGGTTCAAGCGGGACCTCGTCCCATCCGAGATCGTCGGCCAGGTCCTTCATGTCCGGGCGTCCGGGCCGGGCGACTTGACCAACCTTGTCTTCATGGGCATGGGAGAACCGCTGGACAATTACGACAACTTCGTCCGGGCGATAAGGATTTTGAACGATCCCGAGGGGATGGGGATCGCCGCCCGCCGGATGACGATTTCAACGAGCGGGTTCGTCCCCGGCATCCTCCGGCTGGCGGAACTCGGCCTCCAGGTCAATCTCTCGATTTCGCTCCACGCGGCCGACGACGGGATCCGCTCCCGGCTGATGCCGATCAACCGGAGATATCCCCTGGCCGAGCTGCTGGCGGCCGTCAGGCGCTATCTCAGCCTCGGAGGGCGGAAGATCACTTTCGAGTACGTCCTGATCGCCGGGGTGAACGACCGGCTGTCGGACGCCGACGGGCTGGCCCGGCTCGGCCGGCGGTTTCGGGCCAAGATCAACCTCATCCCTTACAGTCCGGTCGAGGGTTTCGATTTCCGGAGGCCTTCGCCGGAGCGGACCCGGGCTTTCCTCCGGCGCCTCGAGGAGAAGGGCGCCTCGGCGACCCTCCGCCGCTCGAAAGGCGGGGATATCCGGGCCGCCTGCGGGCAGCTGGCCGGCCGGTTCTGACCGCCCCGAGCGGGACGTCTTTCGTCTTTCTTGAAAGCGCCCAAAGAAGGATTGATTTCGTCCGGCCGTCGCAAGACAAGGCGGACGAGGACCCTTGGAAGGGACGTTCGCGCCGGAAATCTAGCCGCGGCGGAGGACGGCCAGGGTTTCGATGTGGGCCGTGTGGGGGAAGAAATCAAAAGTCCGGATAGAGGCGATATCGTAGGTTTTCCGGAGCACGGCCAAATCCCGGGCCAAAGTCGTCGGATTGCAGGACAGGTAGAGAATCTTCCCGGGGGGCCGTTCCATCAAGCTCCTGACAACATCGCTCAGAGCGGCGAAGGGAATTCGCCGTAAGCCGTGAGGTCGACCGTTCGGCCGGGCTTGGCCCAGGGCCGTCCCAGCTCGGACGGGAGACGCCGGGTCTCGAAACATGCCTGGAACGCCTCGTCGAGCCCCGCCACGGCAAGCCTTCGGTCCGGCCCGGTTCCCGTTTCCCTGACGAGAGCGGGCGGGAAGCCGGCCGCTCGGCCGGCCGAGTCCTGGAGGCCGTTCATGCAGAGGACTTCGCTGAAGGCGGCCTCGAGGCCGCAGAGAGGAAGGGCGCCTGTCCGGACTCCGTCGATAGAGAGGTCGAGTTTCCGGAGAAGCTCGGCGTCGGGAATCCCGTAGTCCTTCGCCGTGCCGTCCGCCCATCGGGCCAGAACGGGGTTCGTCCGGCCGTCGATCCGAACCGTCCCGCTCTCGAACTCGAATTCGCAAAGGGGGCCGCGATCGGCCTCCGGGACATGGGTCGCGAGGAACAGGATCTCCACTCCGCCCTCGGCCTCGATGCGGGCCGCGGCCGTGTCGCAGTTCTCGACGGCGTAGGCCCGGTAAAGCTCCGCCGTCACCCGGAGTGGGAGGGCCCCGGAGGCCGGCTTCGCCCCGAGGAGGAAGAAAATGTTGTGGAGGTCGTGGGCCATGGCGTTGTGGGCGGGGCTGTCAAGGATCCAGGCCCCGGTCTCGTCCCGGAGCCGTCCCGCCCAGGCGTTCCGGGCATAATAGGCGAAGGTCCTCGACCAGAGATAGAGGAGCCGGACCCGGCGAGGGCGGCCGAACCGCCCGGAGAGAATGTCCCTTTTCAGCTCTTGAAAGGCCGGGTTGAAGGACCATTGGTAGCCGACGGCGACCCATCGGCCGGTTCGGCGTTCCGCTTCGATCATCGACCGGACTTCCTGGACGGTCGCCGCGGCGGGCTTCTCGCAGAGGACATGGCAGCCCCGGGAAAGGGAGAGGACCGTTTGCCGGGCGTGGTGCTGATGGGGCGAGGAGATGACCGCCAGATCGGCCGCGCCGAGGGAAAAGAAGCCCTCGAGGTCCGGAAAGACGGGAATCCCGAGCTCTTTCAGGCGCCCGAATTTCGAGGATCTCTGGGGATGGGGATCGACCGCCCCGGCGAGCCGGACCCGGCCGCGTTCGATTTCGCCGAACAGGGCCTCCAGGTAGACCTCACCCATCCCGCCGATCCCCGAGAGGACGACCGAGACCGTCCGGCTCATCGGCCCAAGGGACGTTCGAGGAGGTCGGCCTCGCGGAACGTCTTCGTCCTCTGGTCGAAGAGAAGAGTTTTGATCTCGAACGGACTGAAGGCGAGGCGGATTCGGGCTTCGGCAAAGGGCAGGGAGAGAACCGTCCGGCGAGCCCGCCCCGTCGGCTCGAAGAGCCGGATGACCATTCGGTTTCCGTCCTCGGATTTCTTCATGGCCGCGAGAAGGACGGCCTTGTCGCTCAGGACGGCCGCCGGCGCGGCTTTCCGGCCCGTCCCCGGAGGGCTGTAGGCGAGGACATAAGGAGACTCGTTCTTGGCCAGGGCCTCCCGGTCGACGGCTTCGAGACGTTCTTCGAGGGGGCCGGCGTTGACCCAGAACCGGAAAGAGCGTTCGCCCTGGTCGATCCGGGGGATGAAGCGGTCCTGGAAGAGCATCGGTCTTTCGCCGGCCGGGTCGGCGGCATGGGCCGCTCCCCGGAGGAGGGAAATCCTCGCTTCTCCGTCGGCGAAATCCGACCCGTAAACGCCCTCGTTGATGACCGTCAGGGCGAAGCGGCCGCTTGTTGAGACGACGGCCGACCATTTTTGGGATACGGCCTCCGTCCCGTCCGACGGCAGGTTGTCCCGCCCGTAGGCGACCTGGCCGGCATAGACCGGATCGGCCAGCCGGGTCGGGAGGGACATCTTCAGCATCCG
Organism: Candidatus Aminicenantota bacterium; assembly: GCA_016867585.1. GTDB lineage: Bacteria > Acidobacteriota > Aminicenantia > Aminicenantales > UBA4085 > JAAZPG01. The sequence continues at coordinate 9,380 of VGJF01000093.1, forward strand.
GTCCTTCTCGTTCCACAAGACCCGGACTTCGACTTCGAACTCCGTTCCCGACTTGGGGATCTTGTAGCGGACGACGGCCGAAGAGGAGGCGTGGACGAAGACGGCCTCGAGGATCGTCCGGACGGGGCCGTCCTCCAGGACGCGGACGGACGGGACCGTCGCCCGGGAAACGCCGGAAATCCTCGTCCCCTCTTCCGGAGAGGCCAGGATGAAGGCCCCGGCGAAATCGCGGAATTTTGTGACGCTCATCCCCCAGGGATCGGCGTTGTCGGCCATGACGACGAGTTGGCAGGCGCCGGGCCCGAGGATCTCCCGCCCGCCGACGGCATAGCCGTCGACGAGGCCGGTTCCGGCGTCGATCCGGAGCTCCCCTTCCCCGCTCTGGAAGCGGAAGAGCCCGCCTTCCGGCTCGAGAGACGGCCTGGGGCGGGCCGCGATCTTCCTCAGGCGGCAGTCGAAGCGGTTCATCCGCCCGGCCTCGAGATCGGCCGAAAAGACGACCTTCTTCCGCCACTCGAGGCTCAGGTTCGAGGCCTCTTTCTCGGTCTGCGAGGCGACCGGCCGGCCGCGCCGGCTCAAGTCGGCGGCGAGAAAGCCGCCGTCGTAGTTCGGTTCGAGGTCCTGCAGCTCGCACTCGACGACCGTCCGGACGCGGAAGGGATGGGGATTGTAGACGAAGACGGGGATCGCGCCCTCGGCCGGTTTCGCTTCCCCGGCGGCCAGGGCGAAGAAGGCCCGGGCCTTGACCCGCGAACAGATTTCGAGGCCGTGGCCGATAAGCCCAAGGACGCCGTCCTCTCCGGCCGGGATGGAGGAGCCCGGAAGGAGGTCGTGGAATTGGGCGAAGGCCAGGTCGCGCTGGGCCTCCCGGAGCTCGGCCTGGGGGTATCGGAGGAGTTTCTGGAAAGCGGCCGCGGCGGCCATCTTCTCCGCTCCGAAAAACTCGTTCTCGAGCCGGCGGTGGCCCTGCTTGACCCGGGCCATGGTCGTGTAGCAGCCCACGGCCCAGGGATTGAGGTCGCGCTCGACCCGGGGGAGCTCCTGCTTCCGCCCGGCGAGTTCGGCGAAATAAGCGTCGGCCGAGCTGTGGAAGATATCGGCGTCTTTTCGCTCGGCGGCCAGGGCCCGGAGGTCCGCGAGGTCGCGCCGGGAAGCCCCGCCGCCGTGGTCGCCGACGCCCCACAGGACCAGGCTGAGGTCCCTCTCGGGATGGGAGCGGAGCCAGTCCTCGACCTTGGCCCGGGCCTGGCCGCCGCGCGAGTTGTAGTGGGCTTCGGCCCGGCCGGCCAGGATTTCCGAGCCGTCGTAGCCGACCCAGACGAAATCGTCGCCCGGAAGGCGCAGGAAGTTCCGGTCGGGCCGGCAGAAAAGGTAGGACCGGTATCCGCACTTGGCCAGGATTTGGACGAGCCCCCGGGTGTGACCGAACGGGTCGAGGTTGGCGGCCGTCCGGACCTCCAGGCCGAATTTCTCCCGAAAATAACGCTTGCCGATGAGGGCTTGGCGGACGAAGGACTCCCCGCTCGGCATGTTGGCGTCGGGCTGGAGAAACCATCCCCCGAGAATGCTCCACCGGCCGGCCTTGACGAGGGCCTTGATCCTCCGAAAGAGGGCCGGTTCGTACTCCTCGACCCATTGATAGAGGACGGCTTCGTTGTGGCAAAAGACGAAGGACCGGTCCCGCTCGCAAAGTTCGGCCGCCGTCCGGAAGGTCGAAAGCGTTGCCCCGGCCCCTTCGGGCCATTCCCACAACCAGACGGGGTCGAGATGGGCGTTGGCGAGCAGGTGAACGCGCTTCCGGGCCATGGGCGGACCTCCTAGTCGACCGTCGATGAGCTTAAATCCGGACCGAAAGAAAGATCGAGGCGAACGTGTATC
>VGJF01000094.1 GCA_016867585.1 Candidatus Aminicenantota bacterium
GAAGCCGGATGCCGCCCGTCATCGATCTGAATGACGTCACGCCCGAGCAGGAGCGCCTCCTGGAAGCCTTGAATCTCAGGCGACATCTGGATTCCGTAGGTCATACGGAATCGTCGATCTAATCCCTTCTATCTATTGGAAATATCTCGACTTTTTCAGGCTAACTCGGTAAACTCGGGCTAGCGGCCTGCAGCGGAGAAGACGCTGGAGAATTATGTGAAGGAGGCGGCGGAGGCGGGATACGACGCGCTGGAATGCGTTGCGGATGGATTAGGCGATCTGGCGAAACGCTACGGCGTGACCGTGTGCGGCGGATACGTCGGCGGCCCGTTCCATCTGCCGTGGAATCCGGCTACGGCGGAGGAGAAGCTGCTCAAGCCCGCGCGGCAACTGGCGGCGCTTGGCGGAGAGTTCCTCACCGTTAACTGCGACCCCAAGGGAACCTGGGCCAAGCGCGAACGAAAGACCGAGGATGAACTGAAGCAGCAAGGCGAGAACCTCTCGCGTCTCGCGCGGGATGTCAAACTGCCAGGACTTTGCATCTTGATGCACAACCACGCCAACAGCAATGCAATCCATCAATCCCCACGGCTTCATGGAGAAATTTCGACGATTTTTTTGTGGAATTTCGCTTGACAAAACACATTCAACATCCTCCAGAACGCCATGACCTTGAACTTCTGGGACGGACGCCTGACCCGGGAGCTCCAGTTCGTCCGCAACCTCCGGGACCGCTTCCCGGCCGCCGAGGTCAAGGACGCCTCGGCGCTGCTGGCCGACCTCCGGATGATCAAGTCGCCGGCCGAGATCGCCCACCTCCGCAAGGTCGGGCGCCTCGGCGTCGAGGCCCACAAGGCGATGATGCGGGCCACGGGCGTCGGCGTTCCCGAATACGAGATGGCCGCGGCCTTCGCCTACGCCTGCAAGAAGGCCGGGGCCCGCGACCTCGGCTACAACGTCATCATCAGCTCGGCCCAGAACCATCCGTATCTCCATTACTACCGCCACGACCGGGTCCTCCGGGCGGGCGACTTCATCGTCATCGACGCGGGTCCCAACCTCGATTACTACACCGTCGACATCTCGGCCTCCTACCCCGCCGACGGCCGCTTCAGCCCCCGCCAGCGTGAAATCTACGAGGCGGCCCTGGCGGTCGAAAAGGCCTGTCTCGAGGTCTACCGGCCGGGAATCACCTGCGACCAGGTTCTGGAGGAAGTCCGGGAGATCGTCCGCAAACGCGGATTCAACGTCGACGGCGACCTCTTCAAAATCCGGACGATGAAGGGCGGGTGCAGCCACTACGTCGGGATGGCCGTCCATGACGCCGGCGGCGGCCCCCGCGGCCCCCTCCGGCCGGGGATGGTCTTCGCCTGCGATATCTACGCCGTTTTCGCCAAGGAGGACCTGGGCGTCCGGGTCGAGGACACCGTCGTCATCACCGAGACGGGATGCGAGAACCTGACGGCCGGCCTGCCGCGCGAGATCGCCGAGATCGAGGCGTTCCTCAGGAAGAAATAAGGCTCCGCGAAGTGAAAAAGACGGCCGCCAGGGGCGGCAGGGTCAGGGCGAGAGAGAACGGCCGCCCGTGGAAGGGCCGGTCCTCGGCCTCGACTTCTCCCAGATTCCCCATCCCGTTTCCGCCGTAGTGGACGCTGTCGCCGTTCAGCCGCTCGACCCAGGCTCCGCCCTCGGGGACGCCGACCCGGTAGCCGAACCGGGGAACCGGCGTGAAGTTGAAGACGGCCAGGACGGGCCGAGTCCGGGCGGCGTCCCGGCGGAGAAAGGCGAAAATGCTGTGGTCGACGTCGCGGCAGTCGACCCATTCGAAGCCGTCCGGATCGGAATCCCGCTCGTGGAGCGCCGGTTCGGTCCGGAGGAGACGATTGAGGTCGGCCACCCAGCGCCGGATCCCCTCGTGCTCGGGGAGGCCGAGGAGGTCCCAATCGAGGCTCCCGTCGTGGTTCCACTCCCGCCCCTGCCCGAACTCGCCTCCCATAAAGACGAGCTTCTTTCCCGGATGGGCGAACTGGACGCCGAAGAGGAGCCGGAGGTTGGCCCGCTTGCGCCAATCGTCGCCGGGCATCTTGCCGAGGAGCGAGCCTTTCTCGTGGACGGCCTCGTCGTGGGATAGGGGAAGGACGAAATTCTCGTTGAAGGCGTAAAGGAAGCGGAAGGTCATCAGGTCGTGATGGTACTTCCGGTGGACGGGGTCCTTGGCCAGAAAGGCCAGCGTGTCGTGCATCCAGCCCATGTCCCACTTGAAGCCGAAGCCCAGCCCGCCGACCGACGTCGGGCGGGAGACGAGCGGCCAGGCCGTCGACTCCTCGGCGAACATCTGAACGTCGGGATATTCCCGGTAGACGTCCTCGTTGAGCCGGCGGAGAAAATCGATCGCCTCGAGGTTCTCGCGCCCGCCGTGGACGTTGGGGATCCACTCCCCCGGCCGCCGGGAGTAATCCCGGTAGAGCATCGAGGCCACGGCGTCGACCCGGAGGCCGTCGGCGTGGTAGACGTCCAGCCAGAACATCGCGCTCGAGAGGAGGAAGCTCCGGACCTCGTTCCGGCCGAAGTTGAAGATGGCGCTGTTCCAGTCCGGGTGGAACCCGAGGCGCGGGTCGGCGTGCTCGAAGAGGTGCGTCCCGTCGAAAAAGGCCAGGCCGTGCTCGTCGCGCGGAAAGTGGGAGGGCACCCAGTCGAGGATGACCCCAATGCCGTTCCGGTGGAGATGGTCGACGAGGAACATGAAATCCTGGGGCGTCCCGAATCGGCTCGAAGGGGCGAAGTAGCTCGTCGTCAGGTATCCCCATGAGCCGAAGAAGGGGTGCTCCATGACCGGGAGGAATTCGACGTGGGTGAAGCCCGCCTCCTTGACGTAAGAGGCCAGGCGGGGGGCCATCTCTCGGTAGCTCAGCGAGCGCCATCCCTCCTCAGGGACACGCCGCCAAGAGCCGAGGTGGACCTCGTAGATCGAGATCGGCGCGTGCCGGGAATTGGCCCGGCCGCGGCCGGCCATCCAGGCGCCGTCGCCCCAATCGTAAGCCAGGTCCCAGACGACCGAAGCCGTCTTCGGGGGCGTCTCGGCCAGGACGGCAAAGGGGTCCGCCTTGGACACCCGGTAGCCGCCGAGGCGGGAGGCGACCCGAAACTTGTAGTTCATCCCCTTTTCGACCCCGGGGACGAAGCCTTCCCAAATGCCCGATGAGGCCCGGGGATGCAGAGGGTGGCTGGTTTCGTCCCAGCCGTTGAAATCGCCGACGACGGAGACGCGCTCGGCGTCGGGGGCCCAGACGCCGAAAAACGCGCCGGCCGTCCCCTCCGCCTCGCCGAGACGGGCGCCGAGCTTGTGGTAAAGGCGGCGGTGGCGGCCTTCGTTGAAGAGGTGGAGGTCGTCGTCCGAGAGCCGCAAATATCGGATGCTCATGGCTCCCCGAAGGTCAGACGGAGGAGGACGATCTCGGGGACGCTGCCGACCCGGACGGCCGGACCCCAAGTCCCGGCGCCGGAGGACACATAAAATTGCGAACGCCCCTTGCGCTTGTACCCCCAGTTGAGCTCATAGAATAATTTATTGATCCAGGTCATGGGAATGATTTGTCCGTTGTGGGTATGGCCCGAGACCTGGAGGTCCACGCCCTGAAGCTCGGCCTCGGCGAGATTGACCGGCTGGTGGTCCATGAGGATGACCGGCCGGCCCCGGTCGAGGCCCGTCAGGAGCTCCTCCAGCGATTTCCGGCGCCTTCCGAAGCGATTCTCCGTCCGGTCTTTGCGGCCGACGAGAAAGAACGACTCCTCGACCAGGACGGCCTCGTCCTCGAGAACCACAACCCCTCCCCTCCGGAGATAGGACAGGCTCTCCTCCAGGCCGGCGTAGTATTCGTGATTTCCGGTTACGGCGTATGCTCCCAGGGGAGCGCGGATCGTCCGAAGGAGAGCCGTCATCTTCTCCTCCGCTTCCTCGGAGACGCCTTCGTCGACGATGTCGCCGGCGAGGAGGACAAGGTCGGGGCCGAGCCCGTTGATTTTGGCGACGATTGTTTCGAGCCGCCGGGGGCCGACGGTCGTCCCCAGATGGATGTCCGAAGCCAGGATGACGCTCAGGCTTTTGAATTGGCCTCCGGGTTTGTCGATCCCGATGTCGAAAGCCCTGAGGCGGATGTGCCGGGCGTTAACCCAGCCGCCGACGAAGAGGCCGACGGCCAGAACGAGGACGGCGGCGAAGGCGAACGAAGCGGCCCTTTGGGGAGATTCGCGAACGGCCCTGGGGAAAAAGCCGAGGAACGCGTTCGCCAGGCGGAGGAGATCGATGAAGGCGACGAGAACAAGAAGAAAGGCCATCAGGGCCAGGTAAGACGAACCCGCGGCGACGAGGACTTTCGACTCCCAAACGCCCCTTCCCGCGAGGAACCGGCCGAGGATGAACGAAAAAGCGAGGAGAATGAAGACGGCGAGAAGGACGACCCGGACCCATCCCCAGCCCCGGGTCGCCTGCCAGCCCCGGCGGAAAATATAAAAATTGATCCCGCCATAAAGAGACAGGACGATCGCGGCGAAGATGATCATGGCCGCCCGACATATTATGGGGCGGAAAGGGCGATGTCAATTCAGATCTTTTCCCCGCAGGAAGGGCAGGCCTTCCAGCCGGACTGGACCTCGGTCCCGCATTTGGGGCAGGTCGGGCGCAGCTTTTCGCCGCAGAAAGGGCAGAAGGCATGATCCTTGGCGGCCGGCTTTCCGCACTTCGGACAGGCGGCCGGCTGGGAGGCGGCGGGGGGCGCGGCGAACGGAGGAATCGGCGGCGACCCCGCGGGCGTTCCTGCCGCCGGAGGGGAAGAAGCGGACGGGACAACGGACGGATGCCCCGAGCGGACGAGGAGATAGACGATCAGGCCGACGAAATGTCCGAAAAAGACGATCAGGGCCCAGATCGCCCCGCTCAGCTTTCGGCTCTCGGCGTCCCGGTAGACCCAGACGACGACGGCGATCCAGATGAAAAGCATGGCCGCGCCGGCCAGGCCGACGAACCCGAACCAGGGCCAGGACCAGTCGCCGAAGCGGAAAACCCGGTGCCCGTCGAAAATCCCGTGAAAAATCCCCTCGGGGACGAAGAAGAAGGCCCGAACGGCCCCGACCACCAAAAAGACGAGGAAAACGAGAAGGATGATGCCGATGATTTTTCCGGTCGATGCGTCCATGTCCACACTCCTCCTTCCTATTTACGCAAAAAAGGGGCCGGAGTTCTCTTTTTCGGGATAAAGAGAATCGTTTCCTTATCAAACTCTAAAAGGAAAACCGGAAGCCGAAGCGGGTCGTCGGGTCCCGTTCCGCGCGGAGCGGGTGGCTGACCTCGGAATAGAAGATCCAGAAATCCGCCCCGACCGTGAGATAGGGGTACTGGTAGCCGTCGTTGCGGGAGAACTCCCATCCGCCGCCGCCGTAGAGACGGAAGAACAGCATCCGGCGGGGAATCCGGTAGATCGCCCCGACCTGGAAGCGGAGATCCTTTTCGTCCTCGTGGCGGTCCATCGCCGCGGTCAGGTAGACGTTCGGGACGAGGCGCTGCCTGAACCCGGCGCTCCAGGGCTGGAAGACGAAGAGGGAGGCCGTGACCATCTGGCGCGGACTATCGTCCCGGCGGCATCTCCGGTGATAGGCCTCGGCCCGGACCGCGGACGAGGCCAGGACGCAGCCGCCGATCAAAATCGCCGCGAATGTCTTTTTCATCGTTTCCTCCAAAAATGCGGGATATCGCGTTGTCCCTCGCCGATGAAACACTCCGGGCCCGAAAAAGTGTCACCCGGCTTTTACCGGCAACGTCCGTCCCCGTTTTCGCGTATTCTTAATGGGCGGGGTCCGTTCAGTTGACGCGCTAGATTTTCCGGGATAAAAAGTGACATAAACGGCCCTCCCGGGTGTTTCATCCCCGGAGAGGCCGGTCGTGAAGAGGCCATGCCGGAACAGGAACGAACGGAGCTCGACATCGGGGCGGCGTACGACCGCTACGGGCCGATGGTCTTTCGCCGCTGTCTCCAGCTTCTCCGGGACGAGGAGAAAGCCAGGGACGCGATGCAGGAGGTGTTCGTGAGGCTTCTCGCGCACCGGGACCGGCTGAGCGGCCGGTATCCCTCGAGCCTTCTGTTCCGCATCGCGACCAACGTCTGTCTCAACCTCCTCCGCGCCCGGAAAATCCGGGCGGAAGAGCCCGGAAGCGAGGCCTTGGAGACGATCGCCGCCTCGGACGAGAGCGAGCATCGGACGGTCTTGGGCGACCTCGTCGACCGGTTGTTCCGACGGGAAAAAGCCTCGACCCGGGAGATCGCGGTCATGCTTTACGTCGATGGAATGACGCTGAAAGAAGCCGCCCGGGAGACGGGCCTCTCGGTCTCGGGCGTGCGGAAGCGCATCAGGGAATTCCGGGCCCGAGCCCTGGCCCAAGGGAGGGCGGCGCCGTGAACACGAATCCCATCCCCCGCTGGAAGCTGGAGCGGTATCTGCTGGGCGAACTGACGAAGAAGGAGATGGCGGAGGTCGACCGACGGGTCCGGGAATCTCCCGAGACGGCCCAAGCGGTCGAGGATCTTCGCCGTTCCGACGCCGAGCTCCGCCGGCGTCTCCCGGCCGGGGAATTCGTCCCCCGGATCATCCGAGCGGCGGCCCGAGAAGGCGAGAGGACATCCGCGGAACGTTTCCGCCGTTCCCTCCGCCGCTTCCTCGTTCCCGCCGCTCCGCTGGCCGCCGCCGCGGGCCTGCTCCTCTTCGTGATGCTTCGCCAAACGCCGGATAACCGGACCAAAGGAGGGCCGGCCGATTCCGGTCCGGCGAGGCTCGAGGTCTATCGCAAAGCCGGAGCCTCCGTGGAAATTCTCAAGGACGGCGATACGGTCCGGGCCGGCGACCTGCTCCAGATCGCTTATCGTCCCGCCGGCAAGCTTTTCGGCGTCATCGCCTCGCTCGACGGGCGGGGGACCGTCACCCTCCATTACCCCGAGTCCGAGCGGGCCTTGACCCGTCTTGCGGCCGGCCCCCTGGTCCGGCTCGAGACGTCTTACGAGCTGGACGACGCGCCCGGCTTCGAGTGCTTCTATTTCCTCACGGCGGCGGCGGAACTCGATGTCCGGGAGGCCTTGAGCCGGATTTCGGCTTCGGCGAAAATGAAGCCTGAAGCCTCGAAAATCCGGCTTGACCTGCCCAACGGCTGGGACCGATTCACCGTCTGTTACCGAAAAGGGCTTTAACCATGAAAAAAATCTGGATCGGCTTTCTCTCCGGCTGGCTCGGCCTTTCCGCCGGGTTGCCGGCGGGACAGAACGACCGGGACCAGGGCGTCCGTCGCTTCGCCGTCGTCGTCGGGGCCAACAACGGCGGGGCGGACCGGGTCCGCCTCCGCTACGCCGTCTCCGATGCCCGGACGATGGGCCGGATCCTTCAAGAGCTGGGCGGCGTCGCCCCGGAAGACGCCCTTCTTCTTGTGGACCCGGACGCCGAGGCGTTCCTGTCCGGAATGAAGCGGTTCCGGTCGAGGGTGGAGGAGGCCCGCCCCGGCCGCCGCCGGGTCGAAGTCGTTTTTTATTATTCCGGACATTCCGACGAGACGCGGCTTCTCTTGAACGACGAGGCGATCCCTTACGAGACGCTCCGCGAGACGATCAACGGAATCCCGGCCGACGTCCGGATCGCCATCCTCGATTCCTGCGCCTCGGGGGCCTTCACCCGGCTCAAGGGCGGAAAGAAAAAGCCTTCGTTCCTCCTGGACGAAGCCTACGACATGAAGGGCTACGCCTTCCTGACCTCGAGCTCGGCCACGGAAGCCTCCCAGGAGTCGGACCTCCTCCGGGGCTCGTTCTTCACCCATTACCTGGCCTCGGGCCTGCGCGGCGCGGCCGACCTCAACGGCGACGGCCGGGTCACGCTGAATGAGGCCTACCAGTTCGCCTTCAACGAAACCCTGGCCGGGACGACGGGGACCTTGCACGGCCCCCAGCACCCCAATTATGACATCGAAATGACCGGGGCCGGAGACGTCGTCATGACCGATATCCGGACGGCCTCGGCCGTCCTGGCCTTGGCCGAGGAAATCGAGGGCCGTGTTTTCGTCCATGACCAAGCCGGCCGGCTTATCCTGGAAGTGTCCAAGCCGGGCGGGCGGAAGATCTCCCTGGGCCTGGAGGAAGGGAGATACCGGGTCGTCCGGATTTCGGACGGCCGCATTTTCGAAGCGGGCGTCGACTTGAAAGGCAGCCGGGAAGACATTCTCGGGCCCGGCCGGTTCTCGCCGTCGAAGGAGAAATACACGACGCCGCGCGGCGACCGGGACCATCGCCTCCGGGAGGAAATCCGGTCCCGGATCTTCGGCGGCCGGCCGATCACGGTGAATCTGACCCAGCCCACCGGGGCCGTCCTCAACAGGGGCGAGTTCCTGCTCGGGATCGGTCCGATAGCCTGGGGCCTGGCGAACGGTCTCCAGTTCGGGACCAACATTTTCGAAATCATCGGCGGCGTCTACAACGTCGACCTGAAAGCGGCCCTGATCCGGTCGGAGTCCTTTGCCGTCGCGGCCGGGGTCCGCTGGTCCTCCTTCGGCTTGAAGTCCTCGGGCGTCGAAACGACCTATTCCAGTGTTTCCCCTTACCTCGTGATCTCCCCGCGCTTGTCCCGCAAGCTGACCCTGCACCTGGGCGGCCGGTACGCCGAATTTTTCGGGACGGAAAAAGTCGAGGAAGCCGAATATTCGGACGAGGCCGAGGGGACGATCGCCTTCGCCGGATTGGACCTGGATCTATCGGAAAAAACTAAGTTTCTGGTCGAAGGCGGATACGACGCGACGTTCCGGGCGCTCCGCTCGGGGGCCGGCTTTCTCTTCGGCGGCGCCGCCGTCCGCTTCAAGCTGGGATTCCAGTACTTCCAGCCGCGGGAGGCCGCGGGCTTCACCCGCCTGGCCACCGGCCTGTGGTGGCGGCTGTAGAATCCGACGTTATCCGGAACGCGTCGCGAGGTCATTCCCGAGGAAAAAGAATTCGCCGGGGAGACTTATAGACATTGGAGGACATTCAAATGAAAACCATGCCGAAGATCCTCCTCGGTCTCAGACTGGCGGCCATGGCCTCCTCCGCCGCCGAATTCCGCTGGGCGGATGTCTACAAGGCCGGGCCTCTCAAACTCGTCCCCGACCCCTCCTTCGGGAAAGGCGTGGATTGGGGGAGTTTTCTGTTCGAAACCTACAAGAACATCGCCGTCGCCGACGACGGGACGATCTTCATGGCCAACAGCCGTGAGCATACGGTCCATAAATTCGACCCGTCGGGACGAAAAGTCCTCACCTTCGGCCGTAAAGGCCAGGGGCCCGGAGACTTCGTGAACCCGTCCTCCCCGAGCTTGCTGGACGGCAAATACCTGGTCATCGGCGAATACGCCGCCAATCGCCGGATCAGCCTCTTCGACCTCGACGGCAAATTCGTCAAGCTGCTCAAGGCCGAGCGTCCGGTTTACGACGTCGTCGGATTGAGCGGCTCGAAAATCGCTTATCTCGCCCGGCAATTCGAGCAGGGCGCCGGGGATCGGAACAAAGGGAGCGTCCTCGTGACCCCGATGACGATTCGGGTGGTCCTCAAGGACGTCGAAACAAGCGCTGAGCAGGTTCTCATGACCCGAACGGTCCCGCAAAAGTTCATCCAGGCCGGCGGTGGGCCGACGATCTCGCTTGGAGACATCACCGGGGGAGGAGGCGTGTTTCTCGCCCGGACCGCCGACGGCTGCCTGGCCGTGGGGATCGCGGATTCGCCCCGCGTCGAAATCTACGACTCGGGAGGCAGGAAGGCCCGGGGCATCACCCTCGACAAGTCGCCGCGGACGGCGACGCCTGATTATGTCGCTCGGTATAAGAAACACCAGATCGAGGGCATGAGGAAGCAATGGGAGAAGATTCCGGCCCTCCTGAATGCCCTCCAGGATATCGAGCGGATCGATTTTTCCATATTCTTCGACGGATCCCTCCCGATTTTCAAGGAGATGCAGATCGACGCCGACGGGAATTTCCTGTTTTTCCTCCGCCCGGAGAATCCGGGAGAGCCGGGGCTTGATTTCGCGGCCTATTCCCCGGAGGGGCGGCCGATTGCCGAAACGCACCTGGATGCGGGCCGGTTCCGAGTCGATATCGACTACCGTTTCCGCAGCCTTCGTTTCGCCAAGGGTGGCTTGATCGGCCTGGCTTCGCTGAAGGACGACGAGGACAGGCTCCCGGTCCTCTTCCGGGTCGTCCCGGGGATGAATGAAAAACCCGCGGGGAAGCGGCGCCCCTTGTCTCTAGATATAATCTATATAACTAGATTATTCTTGACATAAGACATCCTTTTAGAGAAAATTTAAACTGAGAATCCTGACGCGTTCGAGCGTCCATCATGGTATGAGCCGCATCATGAAGAAAAAAGTCGGGACCATCATCAACGAAAGCCTCTTGGCCGGCGCCAAGCAACGGGCCGCTCTTGAAAGGCGTCCGCTCTCCGTCCTCATCGAGGACGCCCTCAACGGCTATCTCGAAGGCGAATCGGACCGCGGCGAAGCCCTCCGGGCCTTGGCCAAGTTCACCTCTCATGGGGCGCTCCTTTCGCCCAGCGAAATCGACGAGATCCTCCAAGAGGACATGCTCTCCCCATGAACAATCCTTCCCTGCCTCCGCTTTCTTCAATCCCGGCCGGCGCCTGGGTGGCCATCGATGCGAACATCCTCGTTTACGCCAACCAGCGCCGCTCGGAGGAATGCATCGGTTTTCTGGCGCGCTGCGCGTCGAACGAGCTCCAAGGAGTCGTGCCTATGCCGATGGTCGCCGAGCTCGTCCACGCGCTGATGCTCATCGAGGCTCGCGAGAACAACTGGATCGAGCGCGCCAATCCGGCCAGGGCCTTGGCCGAGCGGCCCGACCTGGTCCGCCGCCTGACGCGGTACGAAGCCCGGATGAGGGAATTCTTCGCCATCGGGCTCAGGGTCGAGCCGCTCGGAACCCCGGATGTCCTCGAGGCCACGCGGATCCAGCGGGAGGCGGGCCTGCTGACGAACGACGCTTGGCTCCTCGCCGCCGCCCGGCGTCTGAGCTGCGAAGCCGTGGCCAGCGCGGACCGGGCCGTCGCCCAAGCCCCCGGTTTTCGTGTTTTCGCCCCCGCTGATATTTAGGCACAACTTCCGCTTCCTTGCTGATTGTCGCCGGGATGCGCTACCTGAAGAGGGCGACGACGACGCAC
>VGJF01000095.1 GCA_016867585.1 Candidatus Aminicenantota bacterium
CTTCTCCCCGCGCCTCGGCCTGACCTGGGACATCTTCGGCGACGGCAAGACGATCGCCAAGTTCTCGGTCGCCCGCTACGGCCAGTTCATGGGCACGGGCTCGGCGGACCTCTACGTCCCCGGCGGAGCCTCGGGTTCGGCCGGCTACTGGTGGCTCGACAACGGCGACAACAAGGTCGATTTCACCGAGCTCTACTGGCTCATGCGCCGGAGCGGAGCCCTCTACTCTCCCTACCGGGTCTATAACGACGCCGGAAACTTCCAGGGCGACCTGACCGACGCCTCTGGCTACTACTGGAGCGGCTTCGACCCGGTCAACCCCTTGAAGCTGACGGCCCCCTACGGCTCCCGCGAACCGGACGCCCAGGACAACATCACCGACGAGGCCATCTTCTCGATCGACCGCGAGATCTTCACCGACTTCGCCGCCTCGATCGTCTTCACCTACCGGAAATACAGCCACTTCAACTGGAGCCTCAAATACTTCGTCGACGCCGCCGGCAAAATGACCGAGATCCAGAACAAGAACTGGTACGTCAGCGCCGGCAAGCCCCCGGCCACCGTCCCGACCCTGGGCAGCGCCAAGGACGCGGCCAAGTACGAGTGGTACTACACCACGACGACCGGAACGGCCTATTCCCCCTGGTGGATCGAGAAAGTCCGCCCCGACTACTACAACAACTACTTCGGCGTCGACCTGATCCTCAACAAGCGGCTGTCGAACAAGTGGATGCTCAACGCCAACTTCACCTGGCAGACCCAGGCCCAGTACTACGGCGACAACGGCTGGCTGAACAAGACCAACCTCTGGGCCTACGAGGGCTATCCCCAGGTGGCCTACATCGGCGGGGCCAGCGGCAAGGAGAACCAATACACCTACTCCCGCTGGATGTTCAAGCTCGGCGGCCTTTACCAGGGGCCGTTCGGGATCGACGTCAGCGGCACCTTCCAGGCCCGCGAAGGCTGGATCCTCCAGGAGTACTTCAACTTCTTCAACTACACCCTCCCCAACCCGTCCTCGAACTCAGCCGGCCTGGTCATGGTTCCCTTCGGCACGAACCGGATGCCCCTCTTCTACAACTTCAACTTCCGGATCGAGAAGCTCCTCAAGATCTACGACCGCGGCCGGATCTACATCATGTTCGACCTCTTCAACGCCCTGAACTTCCAGATCGAAAACCGCCGCTACCAGAAGTACCACGGCTCCTACTACTACTACGGCGAAGGCGACTCCCGGAACCGCTGGGTGCCCAACCTGACCAACGGGATCCTCAACGAGATCCTCAACCCGCGCGTCATGCGGATCGGAGTCCGCTTCCAGATCTGACCCCGCTCCCAGGCTGAACCGCAGGCCCCTCCCGCCCCGGCGGGAGGGGCTTTTTTTTTCGCCGGGCCGGTGTTAAAATTGTTTACGCTTTCGCCCCGAGGCCGCCGCCGCTCGAGGCGGTCGCGGCCGGCCGGAGAGCCCGGGCCTTCCCGAATAACGGGCCGGTTCCGGGGCGAAAGAGTTTGGCACGAGACATGCATGGTATCGGGGTGAGGAGGCCGAGATGAAAAAAGCGCTGACCGCCTTCTGCTGCCTCTGGCTGGCCGCGGCCGGGCTGGCCGGCCAGGATTACAAGGGCAAGGCCCGGGTTCTGGGCGTCATCCACGACCAGGACGGAAACCCCGTCCCGGGCGTCAAGGTGACCTTTTTCCTCCCCGTGGCCGGAGGCGGGTTCTCGGTCGCGAGCGACGAGGAGGGCAAATGGACGGCGGCCTGGCTCCGGAGGGGGAGCTGGAACGTCGATTTCGAGAAGGTCGGCTACGAGCCCCGGAAGATCTCGCTCAACGTCAGCGAGAGCGAGAAGAATCCCGAGGTCAAGATCGCCCTCAAGAAAGTCGAGGGCCTTTTCCTAACCGACGACCTCAAGAAGGAGCTGACCGCGGCCAACGCCCTCTTCGACGCCAAGGACTACGCCGGCGCCCTGGCCGCCTTCCAGGCCATGGTCGAGAAGTACCCGGAGGCCTACATCCTCAACAAGAACGTCGGCAACTGCCACTTCGCCCTCGATCGATACGCCGAGGCCGAGGCGGCTTACCAAAAAATCCTGGCCAGGGACCCGGGCAACGCCGACGCCATCGTCCTCATCGGCAACACCTACGCCAACCGGAACGAAAACGAGAAGGCCCTCGAGTGGTACAACAAGATCGAGATCGGCAAGATCAAGGATTCGACCGTGCTCTACAACATCGGGACGGAATACTTCAACCTGGCCAAGATCGAGGAGGCGGCCAAATACTTCAAGGCCGCGGTCGACATCCAGGGCGACAACCTCGACGCCCTCTACCGCCTCGGCCTGGCCTACGTCAACCTCCAGCGGAACGCCGAGGCCGTGGCCGCGTTCGAGGCGTATCTTAAAATCGACTCGACCTCGGACCAGGCCGCCCAGGTCCGCAACCTCGTCGAGCTCCTGAAGAAATGAAGGCCTTCGGACCCGCCGCCGTCCTTCTGGCCCTGCTGGCGGCCGCCTGCGGGGGCGCCCGGGTCGAGGCCCTCGACCCCGAGAGCCGGGCCTTTTTCGAGACCGCCCGGCTCGTCATGACCGGCGTCGAGCAGTCGATTTTCCGCCATCTTCCCGACCCCGAATCGCGCCG
This sequence comes from Candidatus Aminicenantota bacterium, assembly GCA_016867585.1. Taxonomy (GTDB): domain Bacteria; phylum Acidobacteriota; class Aminicenantia; order Aminicenantales; family UBA4085; genus JAAZPG01. Next base: position 2,638 of record VGJF01000095.1, read on the forward strand.
GGAGTTCATCTCCGACTTCTGGGCCAAGCGCGACCCCGACCCGGAGACCGAGACGAACGAGTTCAAGGACGAGTTCGAGCGCCGGATCGAGTACGCCGACGCCCATTTCCGGGAAGGCCGGCGCGGGATCAACACCGACCGGGGCCGGATCTACCTCTACCTCGGCCCGCCCGACCAGGTCCAGTCCTTCCCGATGATCCAGGGCGGGACGACCTCGGTCCTGTGGTGGAGCTATTACGCCTACGTCCTGGCCGTCGAGTTCATCGACACCCGGGGGCTGGGGGAGTACACGATCAACGAGATCGACGGCAGCCTCTTCGACGCCATCGAACGGGCCAAGCTCGGGGCGGCCGTCCAGAGGTCCGGCGCGAGCCTGAACTTCGTCGATTTCGGGCTCCGCTACGACCGGGACCGGGGCGAGCTCATCGTCGCCGTGCCGACGAAAAAGCTCGTCTTCAAGGAGAAGGGCGGGCTTCTCACGGCCGAGTTCGACTTCACGTTCTACCTCTACCGGGAGGGGTCGGCCAAGGAGACGTTCGCCGAGACCCGGACCTTCACCGCCTCCGCCGAGGACGTCGAGAAGCGGAAAGACATCCTTTTCGCTTTTCCCCGAAAGCTCCCCCCGGGGCGGGTCTATGTCGACGCGATCGTCAACGGCCGCCGGGACAACGGCCGGGTCCGGAAGATCTTCGAAGTCAAGGCCTGAGTCCGTCCCGGCCGCCGTTTCCAAGAGAGGACGGACGTTCGAACATCCGCAGGAAGGATGAATCCATGAGGACAATAGCCCTGGCCCTGGCCGCGGCCGCCGCGGCGGCCGTTTTCGGCCCCGCCGCCCCGCAGGAGACGCCCCCCCTTCCGGCCCACCAGCGGGAGTTTCTCCAGCTCGTGTCCTACATCATCACCTCGAGCGAGAAGGCCGTCTTCGAGAAGCTGACGAGCGACCGCGACCGCGACATCTTCATCGAGAGCTTCTGGAAGTTCCGCGACCCGACCCCGGGGACGCCGGAGAACGAGTTCCGGGAAGAGCACGTCCGCCGCTACAATCATGCCAACAAGGTCCTCGGCCGGGGGGCCGGGCGGCCGGGCTGGATGACCGACCGCGGCCGGTTCTACATCATCCTCGGCGAGCCGAATTCCTACGACCGCTTCCCGGGCACGACGGGAATCGTCCCCTGCGAGGTCTGGTACTATTACACCGACGGGCAGAAGGGCCTGCCGACCCATTTCGGCCTGGTCTTCTTCCAAAAGAGCGGGGTCGGGGAGTACAAGCTCTATGACCCGGCCGTCGACGGCCCCAAGGCCCTCCTCCTCCAGAGCCCCGACATCCACGAGATCAGCCCGGAGGACTACGAGACCCTCTACGAGACGATCGCCGAGCGGGCCCCGACCCTGGCCGGGATGTCGATTTCCCTCGTCCCCGGAGAGTTCGGCTACGGCTACCAGCCGACGCCCCGGAACACCATCCTCATCGCCAAAATCATGGACTCGCCCCGGGCCGACATCAACCCGACCTACGCCACCCACTTCCTGAACTACAAGGGCCTCGTCTCGACCGAGTACATGTCGAATTACATCGAGGCCGAGACCTCCGTCGCCGTCCTCCGGGACCCCCTTCTCGACCTGCCGCTCGTCCATTTCTCGATGCGGCCGGCCCGCGTTTCGGCCGACTACGCCCGGGCCAGGGACCAGTACTACTGCGCCTTCTCGGTCAGCGTCAGCCTGAGGATCCCCGGCCGGACGCCCGAGGAGCTTGTCTACCAGTCGACCAAGGAGATGCCGTTCTACTTCTCGCCGGCCGAGGAAGAGCGGATCCGGACCAACGGGATCGCCGTCGAGGACGTCTTCCCGGCCGCCTCCGGGACCTACCGCCTGATCATCCTCCTCCAGAACGCCGTGGGCAAGGAATTCAGCCTCTTCGAGGAGGACATCACGATCCCGGCCGAGGAGCCCGGCCCGTCGCTGGCCGGGCCGATGTTCGGCTACCGGTTCCAGGACTACGGGGCCAACCTCCTCGTCCCCTACAAGGTCCTGGAGAGGAAGCTCGTCGTCGACCCCCGCAACACGTTCGCCCGCCAGGACACGGTCGCCGTCCTCTGCAACGTCGCCGGCGTCGGCCGGGACCTCTGGCAGGAAGGCCTTCTCCGGACCTCCTTCAGCGGGGCCTCGGGAAAGCCCGAAGCCCGGAAGACGACGACCGTCCGGCTCAGGGATTTTCCCTTCGGCCCGGCGATTCCGGTCTCCCAATCCTTCCCGGCCGGCGACCTCCCGCCCGACTATTACGAGGTCGAGTCCTCGCTCATCGACGGCCGGGGGACGGCGGTCGCGTCGGGCAAAGGCCGGATCGTCCTGTCGCCGGCCGAGGCCATCGGCCATCCGATCGCCCGGTCCAAAGGGTTCCCGCTCGAGGGGAGATACCTCCTCTTCGGGGCCGTCGCCCAGCAGTACGACAAGGCCGGCGAGGCCGGCAAGGCCGACGGGTTCTATCGAAGAGCCCTCGAATTCAAGCCGGATTTCGCCCCGGGCTGGGCCGATTACGGCCGCTTCCTGGTCAGAAGGGGGAGGTTCGACGAGGCGATCGAGGCCGCGGAGAAATTCAAGGCCGACTCGGCCCGCCAGTTCGAGTTTTTCTCGGTCCGGGGAAAAGCCTTGGCCGGCAAGGGCGACTACCCGGCCGCCCTCGAGGCCCTTCTGGCCGCCAACCGGATCTACAACAGCGACACGGACGTCCTCAACGGCCTGGGGCTCTGCTACCTCAACCTGGGGAAAAAGAAGGAGGCCGCCGATGCCCTCAGGGCCTCCCTCAAGCTCCACCCCGAAGGAACCGAGGCGAAAAGCCTCCTGGCCGAGGTCGAGAAGCTGAAGTAGGCGACGGGCTCAGAGGACCTTGAAGGGGACCTTCTTCTCCCCCTTCAGGCCGGAAACCTTGTCTTCGATCCTGATGACGAGGGCGTAGTCGCCGGCCGGAAGGTCGCGCGTCTCGGTCCGCTCCTCATCGCCCTTCTTGATGAGCAGGGTCTGCTTCAATTGGAGGGGGAGGCTGATGAGCGGGCTTTCGAAAACCCCGGGGGCGAACTTGATGGCCAGGGTTTCTCCCTCGTAGACTTCGAACTCGATCCCGATGTCGTACTTCCCGCCGTCTTTCGGCTGGACGCCGAAGATGAAAAAGAACGTGTCGAGGACGTCGCCGACCTTGAAGACCTCGTCGACGTTGGGGGTCACCCGGAGGACGGAATAGGCGAACCGTCCCTTGTGCAGGGCCGGCGTCATCTCGGCCTGGGCCTCCTGCGCCAGTTCGTTGATGAAGAAGACCGGGGTCGTGTCGAGGGATTGGGTGAAGGTCTTGGGGTCGGGGAGGGAGAATTCGTGGTACTGGATGCCGATTTTCTTCAGGTCCTGGCTGGTGACGGCCAGGGAGGCGAGGTAGTCTCCGGGCATGAGCGGATACCCGAACGTGTACCAGGCCTCGGCCTCGGGGTCGTAGCCGGACGAGGCGGCTTCCAAGGCCGCCGGGATGAAGACTTCCTTGACGAGCTGGGTCGGTTGGCCGTTCTCCAGCTTGTGGAACTGGAGGAAGAGGTTGATTCGGGCGGTCATTTTGGGCTCGGCCGCGGCCGGGGCGTCGGCGATCTGGAGGGCGGCGGCGGGGGCGTAGCCGAGGTCGCCGTTCTTGGCCTTGAGGAAGAGAATGACCTGTTCGGCCTGCTGGGCGGGGAGATAGATATGCTTGAAGACGGTGAAGGGGATATCCAGCCGGGGCTCGCGGGCGGCCATTCCGGCCGTCATGGGCTCCTTGACCTCTTTGGGGATGAAAACCTTGGCCTGGGCCGGCTGTTTGTCCTGTTTCTGGGGGACGCCGGCCGCGGCGACGAGGCCGGCGGCGAGGGCGGCGATCACCAGGAAGGCGAGTGCTTTTTTCATGGGATGAGTCCTCCTCTCGAGAGCGTATCGTTCATCGCAAATCGCATGAGCAATCTTCATGCCAATCGGGAAGCCGGGAAATGGCCCTTTTCCCGGACGGCGCCGTAGCCGCCGTTGTAAACATCTTTTACACGGGGCCTCATTACGGCTAAACGGCTTCTTCCGGCTCCAAGTAGAAAACGAGAATATAGCAGAATTCGACGCTTCGTGCAAATCCGCCGGCCCGACCGAATAACGCTTTTATTCCCGTCGCCTCAGCCGCATGGCGCCGCCGTATCCCCTTCGTTGCGTTACCCTGACGAGGGTCCCACTCCGCTCCGGGGGACACGGCCGCGCCATGGGCATTTGGGGGACAAAATCAAAAATGCAGAACGGCCTGCGCGCCGGCCGCTAGCGCTGGTACTTGAGAACGGCGGCGGAATGCTCCCGGAGGGTCCGGCTGAAGACATGGGTTCCGTCGTTCTTCGAGACGAAGAACAGGTAGTCGGCCTCGGCCGGGTAAAGGGCCGCCTCGAGGGAGCCCCGGCCCGGGCTGCAGATCGGCCCGGGGGGAAGCCCGGGGTAGAGGTAGGTGTTGTAAGGGGAATCGAGCTTGAGGTCCTTGAGTCTCAGCCGGCCGCTCCAAGGACCGAGCTTCTTGAGGGCGAAGATGACCGTCGGGTCGCAATCGAGCTTCATCCCCAGGCGGAGGCGGTTGTGGAACACGGCCGAGACGAGAGGCTTTTCCTCGGGCCGGGCCGTCTCCTTCTCGATGAGCGAGGCCAGGGCCACGGCCTGGCGGACGCTCAGGCCCAGCGCGGCGGCCCGGCGCCGCCAACCTGTCCCGAAGACGGCCTTGAATTGATCGGTCATTCTTTCGACGGCCTCGGCCGCCGAAACGCCCTTGGAGAAATGGTAGGTTTCGGGAAAGAGGTAGCCCTCGAGGTCGTCGGCCTTGGGGTCGAGAAGGGCGACCGCGTCCGTCGCGGCGAAGGCGCGGAGAAACGCCTCTCGGCCGTCGAAGGCGGCGGCGAAAACTTCGGCCGTCTCCTCGCCCGTGAGCCCCTCGGGGACGGTCAAGGGATAAAGGCGCGTTTTTCCGGCGATGAAGACCTCGAGAATTTCCCGGGCCGAGGCCCCGGCCGGAATCTCGTATTCGCCGGCCTTGAGGCTCCGGGAGGGGTAGAACATCCGGTAGAGGAGGAGGAACGGCGCCGCCTTTCGGATGAGCCCGCGAGACCGCAGCCCCGCGGCCACGGCCCGGACGCTCCGGCCTCGTTCGATTTCGAAGACCGCCGGCTCCGCGCCTGCGGGAGGGCGGGGGCCCCGGGATTCCAGGTGGAGCCAGACCGCCCCCGAAAGGATCAGAAGTTGAGCGGCCGCCAGGGCCGCCTTAATCGCCGCTCGAAGGATCCTCATCGGGGCGACGGCTTTCGAGATAACTCTGAAGGATGAGGACGGCGGAGATCTGGTTGACGACGGAACGCCGGTCCTTGACTTTGACCTTTTGCTCGCGCATGATCGCCGTCGCCTGCTGGGTCGTCAGGCGCTCGTCCCAGAAGGCGACCTCGAGGCCGACGGCTTCCCGGAGCCAGGCGGCGAAGGCCCGGGTCGTTTCGGCCCGGCGGCCCGCCGTCCCGTCGAGGCGGAGGGGGAGGCCGACGACGATCCGGCCGACCTCCTCGGCCCGGACGAGCTCGCGGAAATAAGCCCGGTTGTCCTCCTCGCGAGCCCGGAGGAGATAGGTCCCCAACGGCCGGGCAGCCAACTGGAGGCGGTCGCTCACGGCCAGTCCGACGTGGCGGTCGCCGTAATCGACGCCCAGAATCCTCATCGCTTGTCCCGGCCCGCGTCCCTCCGCCGAGCCCGATGGCGCTCGAAACCGAGTTCGATAAGGAGCTCGAGGAGCGGACCGAAGGCCAGGCCGCTCACGGCCCAGAGCTTCGGATACATGCTGATCTCGGTGAATCCGGGCAGGGTGTTGATCTCATTGACGTAGACTCGGTCCGTTCCCTTTTCCAGGAAAAAATCGACCCGGGCCAGGCCGCTCCCCTCGCAGGCCAGGAAGGCCTCCACGGCCAGCCGCCGGACGCGCCGGGCGACGGCCGTGGGGAGCTTGGCCGGGATCCCGAATTCCGTCTTTCCATCGAGATACTTGTCGCGATAGTCGTAGAAATCGCGTTGGGGGATGACCTCGCCGGGAAGCGAGGCCCGGGGCGAATCGTTGCCGAGGACGGAGCACTCGATTTCCCGGCAGGCGAGGCCCTGTTCGACGACGGCCTTACGGTCGAAGCGGAAGGCCTCGGCCACGGCCTCCTCGAGCCCGCTCCAGGAGACGACCCTGGTGACGCCGACGCTTGAGCCGAGGTTGGCCGGCTTGACGAAGAGGGGGAGGCGAAGATCGCGCCGGAGCGACCGTCCGACGGCCGCCGCCCTCCGCCGCCAGTCCGCTTCCCGGACGAGGCGGTGGGGGACGATGGGGAGGCCCCGGCTCCGGAAAAGCTCCTTCATGACCGCTTTGTCCATCCCCGCGGCCGAGCCGAGGACGCCGGCCCCGACGTACGGGACGTCGGCCAGGTCGAGCAGGCCCTGGATCGTCCCGTCCTCGCCGTAGGGGCCGTGGAGGACGGGGAAATAGATGTCGGCCCGGATCTCCTCGCCTCCCGGTCCGCTCCAGGGGAGGAACCCGCGGAACTCCCCGGCGGCGATCTCCTCCGGCGGGACTTCGGGCGTTGCGACCCGGCGCCAGCGCCCTTCCCGGTTGAGGAAGATCGAAACGACCTCGAACTTCGCCGGGTCGAGGTTCTTGCGGACGGCCGCGGCCGAGGCGACGGAGACTTCGTGCTCGGCCGAACGGCCTCCGAACAACAAAGCCACGACGGTTTTTTTGTCCATGGATGATCCGGCGGCTTATTTTAGCATAAAAGGGGACGGCTCTCTTTCTGGCGCCGGCCAAAAAGAGAACCGCCCCCCTTTTCTTTTTTTCTACAGGGAATTCTTGAAGGACCGGCTGGGATGGAACCGGATTCTGTTTTTGGACGGGATTTCGATCGCCTCGCCCGTCTTGGGATTGCGGCCTTTCCGGGCCTGCCGGACTTTGAGGTCGAAACTCCCGAAGCCGGCGAGATGGACCTTCGCCCCCGCTCTCAGGGATACCTGGACGCCGTCCAGGAAGGAGGCGAATGCGCGTTGAGCTTGAAGAAGGGTGATTCCGGCCGTTTTGGCCATGGCCGCGGCGAATTCTTTTTTCCCCATGAGGATGCTCCTCTTCGTGTTGCTGGAGGCGCGACGGCCTTATGTTAGAAACCGGCCGGGGGAAAGTCAAGGGCTTCCTTGACAGGGAGGGGCCGGTTCTGTTAGGTTAACGCCGTGTTTTTACGGCCCGAACGGCCGAAAGCGGGCGTAGTTCAGTGGTAGAACGTCTGCTTGCCATGCAGAAGGCCGTGGGTTCAAGTCCCATCGCCCGCTCCAATGCCTTTCTCGTCTTCAGGCTGTTGAACGCGAGGGCGCGGTACCCAAGTGGCTAAGGGAGAGGTCTGCAAAACCTCGATTCGCCGGTTCGAGTCCGGCCCGCGCCTTTTTAATCCCCCGGGTCCGCAGACGGATTGACACGTCCCGAGGACCGAGATATAGTCTGGATTATTCTGAAAGGAGGAAGCGCATGAATCTCATCGGCCGCGTCCAAGCGATCATCCTGAAACCGAAGGACGAATGGGTCAAAATCAAGGGCGAATCGACGCCCGTGATGCAGCTCTTCATGGGGTATGCCGTCCCGCTGGCGGCGATCGCCTATCTTGCCATGTTCATCGGCGAGGCCCTCATCGGGTACCGGGTTCCCTTTCTCGGATGGATCAGAATCCCGTTCGTCCGGGCCCTCCTCCACGCCGTCGTCTTCTACGTCCTGGCCCTGGCCTCGGTTTACGCCTGGGGGCTCATCATCAACGCCCTCGCCGGGACATTCGGATCCAAGCCGAATCTCGAAAACGCCATGAAGCTGGCCGTTTATTCGGCCACGCCCTTGTGGATCGGCGGCATCTTCAACCTCCTCCCCTTCCTCTCCTGGCTGGGGTTCCTCCTCGGGCTCTACGGCCTCTACGTCATGTACCTGGGCTTCAAGACGCCGCTCATGGACACGCCGCCCGATAAAGTCGTCGGCTATCTCGTCGTGAGCATCGTCGTTTACATCGTCATCTTCGCCGTCGTGGCCGTCATCATCGGCGCGATTTTCGCCGTGGGCGTGGGAACGTTCTCGCCCCGGTTCTGAGCCGGGAGCCGGGCCGGGCGACGGCCGGCCTTCAGGCCGTCTCGAGCTCTCGGACGATCCGGTCGAAAGCCTCGGCCGGGGAAGGGGCCTGGGTGATCGGCCGTCCGATGACGAGATAATCGCTTCCTTTCGAAAGGGCCAGCCGCGGGGTCATGACCCGCTTTTGGTCCTGGGCCGCGGCTCCGGCGGGCCGGATCCCCGGGGTCACGATCAGCATGTCCGGTCCGACGTCCCGGCGGACGACTTCGATTTCCCGGGCCGAACAGACGATGCCGTCCAGGCCCGCCCTCCTGGCCAAGCCGGCCAGCCGCCGGACTTGAGCCTCCGGATCGGGGGGCATCCCCACGGCGGCCAAGTCTTCGGCCTTGAG
>VGJF01000096.1 GCA_016867585.1 Candidatus Aminicenantota bacterium
ATCGCGTATCATGACTTTATGAATCGCGCCACCGTCGCCGTCGTCCGAACCCGGCCCGAGACCGTCCTCGACGACGCCGTCCGGGCCTTCGAGCTTGGCGGCGGCCCGACCGCCCTCGACCCCGCCGCCCCCGTCATCCTCAAGGACAACATCAGCTGGCATTATCCCTTTCCCTCGGCCAACACGACCCCCTGGCAGCTCGAGGGTGTCGTCCTCGCCCTGCGCAAGCACGGCTTCGGACCCCTTGTCTGCGTCCAGAACAAGACCGAGGTCACCGACGCCTACAAGGGCGAGGACCTCAACCGCTACCGGCCCGTCTTCGAGGCCCACGGCCTCGAGGTCCGGTTCAACTTCAAGAAGGAGGACATGGCCTGGGTCGTCCACGAGCCCAAGGCCAAGATGCTCGTCCTCGACCGGATCTACAAGAAAGGGATCCGCGTCCCCGATTTCTTCTTCGGCAAGAACATCGTCCATCTGCCGACGGCCAAGTGCCATATCTACACGACGACGACGGGGGCGATGAAAAACGCCTTTGGCGGACTCCTGACCCACAAGCGCCACTGCACCCACACCCATATCCACGAGACCCTGGTCGACCTCCTGGCCATCCAGAAGGAAATCCATCCCGGCCTCTTCTGCCTGATGGACGGGACGATGGCCGGCAACGGCCCAGGGCCGAGAATCATGAAGCCCGAGGAAAAGAACGTCCTCTTTGCCGGAGCCGACCAGGTCGCCGTCGACGCCCTGTCGGCCAAGCTCATGGGCTTCGACCCGATGTCCATCCCCTACATCCGGTTGGCCCACGAAGCCGGCCTGGGCGTCGGCCGACCGGAGGAAATCTCCGTCTCCGGAGACGCGGAGCTGGCCGAGGAGAATTGGGGGTTCGAGGTCGGCGGCTCATTCCACAAGTTCGCCGGCTGGGTCACCTGGTTCGGACCGACGAAAATTTTCCAGAAAATCCTCACCCGGCAGCCTCTGTTGTCGCTCTTACGGGCTTATTCCTTCCTCTACCACGACGCTTTCCATTGGCCGTTCCGGGAAGGCCGGATCTACAAGCGCTGGCTCAAGGAATCGCCGTGGGGGAGGCTGTTCGGGGAGTACGGCGCCCAGGGGGCGTTGCGGGCCGGGCCCCCGGATTAGGCGCCGGTTTCGGCCCGGAACGTCCAGGCGCCGGTCGCGTACTTGTTTGCGCGAAGATGTTCTATCGCGGCGAGATCTTCGCCCGTCATCCTGAGAGGCTCGAAGGCGACCTTGAAGAATTCGGCCAGCCCGGAGACAAGATGTTCGACCGCCGACTCGTACGAGACCGGCCGGCCCGAGGCTTCGGAGAGGGAAATCATCCGGATTTCGTCCGCGCCGAAATCCTTCCGAGAGACGGCCCGAAGGAGGGCCTCGTCGGCCGCGAGTGGGATCGAGCCGTGCTGGAGGAATTTCCCCCCCGTCCTTTTCTGGGCGCTGCCGATGATTTTCCGCCCGTCGATTTCGACTTCGTCCCGGCCCGGGTGGGCGAAACAGGGCATCGTTCCCCGGGCATAGGAGGAGGGCGGGGCCCCGGCCAGGACGGGATCGAGGCCCAGCCTCGCCAGTCCTTGGATCAATCCCTCGGAGATCAGCCTGTAGGAGCCGGCGACGGTCAAGCTGAAAGTCTCGACGTCGGACGAACAGATCGAGTAAGTGACCTCATGATGATGGAGGACGAGCTTGCCGCCGGTCATCCGGCGGACGACATCGACCCCGTTCGCCCGGCAGAAGCCCATGTCTATGACCTTTTCCGCCGCTTGGCCGCAGCCGAGCGAGGCTGTCGGCCTCTCCCATTGATAAAACCGGACGACCGTCCGGGGCTCCTCGGTCAGCGACCGGAACAGGTGCTCGTCGACGGCCATGTTCCATGGCCCGGAGCGCGGATCTTCCTCCTTGAGAAGAAACCACCGCAAATGGGGGGACAGGTCCACGATTTCCCTATTTCGAATAACCGCAAATAAGGGGACAGGTCCACGATTTCCAATTTATTGACGATGGATTTCGCCTTCGGAGAAAAGACATCGGCAAATCGCTGACCTGTCTCCAAAAAAAAAGGGAGAGAGAGCGGGCAATGGGACTCGAACCCACAACTCCGGGCTTGGGAAGCCCGTACTCTACCATTGAGCTATGCCCGCGCTCTCTCCCCTCGGAGAGAGGCTCCGAAACGCGGCTTATTTGTAGCCTGATCGGGCCGAATTGTCAACTTCTGAGCTTGAAGGTTTTGGCCGCCGTCCCGCCCTTGACGCTGTCGTACTTGACCGTGATCTCGCCCGAACCCTTGAGGAAGTACATGATCGTCCGGGTCGTCTTCCCCGGGAGGCCGTTCCGGATGAGGATTCGTTTGAGATTCTTCTGATCGATCAAGCTCGTGACCGACGGCCGGAGCTTGTACACGGCCTTGTTGTCGATCCAGCTGGCCGAGATGACCTCGAGGTTCTTCCCCTCGAGGGTCAGGAGGTCTGGCCGGACGGTGTTGTTCTGGGCGGCCTTCTCCAATATCGTCGGAGCCACCTTCGGGTTGGAGATGTCGACAAAGGCCCGGTAGACGTCGCCGCCGACCTTTTCGACCGATGTCTCCCCCAGCCTGACGAGGGGCATTTCGTCCGCCTGGTAAAGGGTGAAGGCCATGTTCCGATGGCAGAGCTCCTCGAGCATGAACCGGGGCGGAACGCGCCCGGTGAACTTCTTCCAGGTGCCGCCGATTTCGACATCGCCGTAGTCGGGGTGCCGGAACGGCTTCCAATCGAGGAACTGGTCGCCGAACTCCAGCTTGTCGTCGAAAAAGAACCGCGATTTCTGGGGGGCGATCGGCGAGTCCGGGTCCTTCTGCTGCTCCTTGAGTTCGGCGCTGGTGTAATACTGCTCGTTGCTCCAAAGCTCGTTGGAGAAGCTGATCATCCCCAGGGTGTCGTTGGTGAAATCGATGAAGCCTCCATGAACGGTGTAGAGTCCGCTCCAGATGACGATATAGCGATAAAACGGCAGAATCCGTTCGCCGTTTCGTCCAAGCTCGTCGTAGGCCTGGACGTCGGCCCGCGGGTATTCGCCCACGGCCTCGGCCCCCGGTCCGCGGAGGATCATCCCCCCGAAATTGTGGTAGGACTGGACGCCGGCGATGTTCGGATGAGAGGCTAGAAATTCGACTTCGGCCCTCGCCTCGGGCAGCTGGGTCGGATAATCCATGGCCCCGCTCTGGATGTAGTTCGGCTGCCAGTCGCTCGGGTAGTTCCGATTGCCGTCATATCCCCCCGGGCCGTCTTCGTTGACCCGGCCGTCCTTGTCGTTGTCGATGCCCTCCGATCCGAGAAGGATATAGTCTCCCGTCTCTCCGAAGGGCACGGGCTCGAGCAGCCGGGGGTCGAGACGGCTCGGCCGATGCGTCCCCTGGCCCGGAGCGTATTTGCGGATCTGCTCGATGACGCCGTTGCCGTTCAGGTCATCGGGGCCGTCCTCGTCGAACAATCCGTCGTTGTCGTCGTCGACCGGGACGTGGCCCGTCCTGGCGCTTCCGCCGGGGCTTTCGAAGAAATACTGCCGGCCGTCGGGATTGATCGTCGGGATGAGGTAGAAGACGCGCTCGTCGACCAGCCTGGTGACGGCCTCGAGGCGGCCGTAATTCTCCATGAGATACCAGACCGTGTAGAGACAGATCTCGCCGCCCTGGATCTCGTTCCCGTGGACATTGGCCTCGATGAACATGGCCGCCTTGCTCATCTCCGGCCCCGTGTCGGGGTTGTTGACCGTGACGAGCATGATCTCCCGCCCCTGATGGCTCTTGCCGATCGAGGACGTCTTGACGAATTTCGGCCAGGCGGCGGCCAGCTTCCTCATGTCGGCGTAAAGCTCGTCCGTGTCGTGCCAGCGGTTGAAGTCGAGTTTGACCTTGAACGGAGGGTCGGAGAATTTTTGGGTCATCCCGCCCCGGGGAAGGAGGATCAAGGCGATCACGGCCGCCAATCCCAAATGGACGATGCGGTGTTTCATGGCCATCCTCCTCATTTCAAGACAACCGAGGCCGCGGCGGCCCCGCCCTTCTGGGAAACGATTTTCAGGGCGACCGTCTCGCCCGGCTTGGCCTGGATGAGCCATTCGAACTTCTGGCGTTTGCCCGACCCGTTGAGGGCCTGGATGAAGCTCGTTTTCGCGCTGCCCGAGACGATCGACTCGGGCGGGACCTGGAGCTGGACCATCGTCGGCTTCACCGCCCTGGCGATGACGGCATGGGCCAGGGCCGTGGGGAGGAATCCCTCGTTGGATACCTCGGCCTTGATCCGGAATAGACCGCCCCCGTGATTCTTCGCCTCGAGTTCGGCGACGCGGATTCTCGGGAAAAGGGACGTCAGGTAGAGGGCGAATTCGGCGTGGCTTTTCCCCAACTCAGCGATCTTCGCGGCCGACGGGTTCGTCGCCGCGTAGGGCTTGAAACCCCCGACTTCAACTTCGCCGAAATCGGGATGCTTGACCTTGGTCCAGGGGACGAATCCGTCGATCTTCTCCTTGTCCATCCATTGGAGAATCGCCTTGTCGATCCCGGCCGGCGCTTCTCCTCCGGCGGCCGCGGCGCCCCTCTGGCCGAGGGCTCCGGCCCGCTGACCCATCGCCGCCGCGAACTGCTGGATCTGGGCGGCGGAAGGCAGGCCGCCGCCCGGAGGGCCGCCCGCCGGCGCTCCCCCACCCTGGCTCATCCCCGGTCCCCCGCCTCTCGGCCCATCGGGAAGCCCCCAGCCCGGGGTCGAAAACGAGGGGACGCCGAACTGGAAGTAGCCGTATTGGAAGAACGCCCCTTCGGGCTTTGCCGACAGAGGGGGCGTCCTCAGGCCCGTGATCTCGGCGTATTTCTGGGCGATCATTCGGAAATAATCCAGGTCCGACGCGTTGACCGTCGTCGCGGCTTGCCTGGCGGGCATGGCCGCGCGCCCGGACGGCTGTTGAGCTCCCGACGCCGCCGTCCCGCCTCGCTGCGCTCCTCCTCCCCGGCCGCCGAACAGCATTTCCAGCCCGCCCGAGGCCATGATCATCTGGAGCATGTCCTCCGAGATCATCATCTCTCCCCCGCCCCGCCCCCCTCGTCCTAACAGGGAGGCCAGGCCGCCGGCGAACATGCCGGTTTTGCCGGCCCCGACGACCGAAGCCTCGGCAAACGAGACCAGGTCAAGCCCTCGGGCCGGCCCGAGCTGGCCGCTCGATGTGGGGGGGATGATGAGGTTGTCGCTCGCCCCGAAGGTCAGGATCGCGGCGATGTTCCGGTGCTTGACGATCCATTCCAGCACGGCCCGGGTTTCGGCTTCGCTGACCATGTAGCGGCCGGCCTCGCTCTTGTGATAGGGATACTCGTGCATGAAGTTCCGGTTGATGTTGACTCCGCCGGGAGGGTCCTCGTTGATGAAACCGTCCCCGTCGTTGTCGATGCCCTCCCAATACAAAGCGTATTCGCCTTTCTCCCCTTTTTTCGGGTCGGCCCGCCTCATGGCCCTCTTGTCCTCCGGGTCGACGATAAAGGCCCCGCTCGGGTCGGCCACCCGCATGAACGTGATTAGCCCGTCCTTGTTGAGATCGTCCGGCCCGTCCTCGTCGACCTGGCCGTCGTTGTCGTCGTCGACCGGCGTCGCATTCGTCCGGCGGTCCCAAAGGACCGGAGCCCACCTGGCCTCCGCCCCGTCGGGATTGGCCCGGGGAAGGATATAAACGACGCCCTCGTCGAGACATTTTTTGACCTCGGTCCGGCTCGCATTCTTGACGAGATAATCGGCCGTGAACATCGCCAGGGCGCCGCCGAAAAGCTGGTCGCCTTCGAAATTCGCGGCCAGGAGGAGGGCCGGCCTCTCCTCGGCCGGGACGCCGGCGGGATTGGCGATCGCAAGCATCCACAGATCGCGGTTTTCGAGGGTTTTGCCGATCGATTCGAGCTTGACCAAGGCCTTGTGGGCGGAGGCGAAGCTTTTCAGCCAGGCCGTCATCTCGGCGTTGTTCAAGTATTTGGAAAAGTCTTGAGCCGCCGCCCCGCCGGCCAGGAACAAGGCCGGGAGGGCGAACCAAGCCCATCGAGATCGAAACGCCCTTTTTCTTGGGTTCATCGCGGCCTCTCCTTCCGTCTCATTTGAACATCGGGTCCGGGCTGACGAGGAAAGTTTTCGTCTCGACGTCCTTTCCATCGACGCTCAAAGTGACTTTGTATGTCCCGGCGTCGGCTCTCGTTCCGCCGGCTCCGACGCGCTGACCGGCGAACTGGCCGCCCGGCCCTCCTCCCGGCGCCTGTCCGGGGGCCGGCTGCCGGGTCAAACCCCAGAAGACCTTCTGAAGGCCCTTCTTGGCGCTCCCGGAGAGCTCCTGGACGAGCGTCCCATCGAGGTCCCTGATCGTCAATTTGACCGTCTTGGCGTCGGCTTTGAGGTTGTAATAGAGGTTCGTCCCGATGGGCGGATTGGCCACCCGGGCGAACTCGCCGTAGCTTTCCCCGCGCATCTCGAAGCGGTTCCAACGGATCGCCTCCTTGACGTCGAACAGATGGGCGTCCTTGGCGAAGACCTCGGGCTTGAACTCCTTGAAGGGCCCGATATCGACGATGTAGAAGCCCCGGCCGTAGGTGGCCACGGCCATCTCCCGGTCGCGTTTCTGGATGGCCATGTCCCGAACGACAACGTCGGGGGCCGTGCTCGAAAGCGCGACCCATGTCTTCCCCCGGTCCATCGTGACATGAATGCCGTAATCGCCGGCAAGATAGAGGACATCCGGATTGTCGGGGTCCTCCTCGACGTCGAAGAGGGGGTTCATGAGGCCGGCCGAAATGTCCTCGAAGGTCTTCCCTTTGTCCCGGGTCATGAAAAGATAGGTCTTGTCCTCGTTGTGGGTCCGGTATCCGCTGAAGCCGATGTAGCAGACGTTCTCGTCGTGGGCCGAGGGAACGACCCTCTTGACCCAGCGGTCGTAGGGGATGAGGGCGCCCTTGAGGTTCGGCTTGGGCTTGCCGGTTTTGTCATAGAACCGGGCCGTGATGTTCTCCCAGTTCGTGCCGCCGTCAAGCGACATCTGGACGTTGCCGTCGTCGGTCCCGGCCCAGTAGAGCCCGGGCGTCTTGGGAGATTCGGCGAACGTGTAAATCGTCGCCCATTGGAGGTTCGTCTTCCGCGAAAGATCGAGTTTGTCCTTTTCGGCCTTGCTCAAATCCGGGCTGATCGTGACGAACGACCCGGGCTCTCCCCGGCTGAGCGACCGATGGACGAACTGGGAGCAGATGTAGACGATCCCCGGGTTGTGCGGCGAAAGGACGATCGGCGCGTTCCACTGGTATCTCTGCTGAGGAGCGCCGGCCGCCGCCTCCTCGGGGGTCGTCCGCTTGGCCAGCGGGGTGACCGCCCCCGTCCTGAGATTGATCCGGCTCGAATTCCCGAACTGGCTCTCGTAGTACATCCACTCGGGATTCCACCAGTCGCGGACGACGTAAAATCCGTCGCCCGTCCGGAGGTAATTCCAGTCGGCCGCGTAGACCCCGTACTGGTTGCGGTTCTGGGACGGGCCCCACCAGGCCCCGTTGTCCTGGGTTCCGCCCATGACGTTGTAGGGCCGCTCGTTGTCGACCGAGACAGTGTAGAACTGCTGGGCGCTGATCGTCGCCTTCTGGCTCCAATGCTTGCCTCCGTCCCAGCTTTCGCCGGCTCCGCCGTCGTTGGCGCTCATGATGTGGTTCCCGTTGGCCGGGTCGATCCACAGCCCGCGGTGGTCGACATGGAGCTTGAAGGCCCCGGAATCCCAGCCGGTCGGGGCGAACGTTTTGCCGCCATCCCGCGAGACCGTGGCGTTGGTGTCCGTGCAGTAGACGACCTGGTCGTTGGTCTGGTCGACGTAGATCCGGCCGTAGTAGCCGCCCTCGGTCTGATTGACCTGGCTGCTTCCGCCGACGTGCTTGTACTCCGTCATCCGCTTCCAGATCTCGCCTTGATCGTCGGTCCGGTAGACGACGCCGTTGCGCTTGACCGGCGGCTGGTTGGCCAGGAGGCCGCCGTAGAGCATCTCCAGGAAATGGCGGTTCAGGATCTGCGCCCGCCCCTTGGCTTCGCTCGAATCCGGCTTCGGAGCTTCCCGCTTCATGAGGGCCTCGATCTCGTCGATGGCCGCCAGCAGGTCCGCGTTCTTGGCGAAGATTTTCCGGGCCGTCCGGTTGAACGGGGCCGCCTCGATTCCGGATTTGGCCGGGAAAACCTTGTCGGCGACGATCTCGTTGAGCTTCTTGACCAGGTCGGCCTCGCTTTCCGCCTCAATCGGGGCGAACTTGGGGGCCTGTTTGGCCAGCTCGGGATGGATCTTGAACGCCTTGAACTTGGCCAAGGTCGCGTCCTGGGCGAAAAGACCGCTTCCGCGCATTCCGCCGGCCCGGAAATTGGCCGCGCCGTCTCGCTCGGCCAAGCCGAGGTTGACCTCCTCGTCGAGCCGGGCGTAGAGGATGTTCGGGTTTTTCTCGAACACCGCGAGCCCCGTCCGCCCAAGATCCTTATCGACCGGAAGGCCGTTGTCCAGCCGTTTCCAGCTCTTCCCGCCGTCCGTCGTCTTGTAGATGTGGTTGCCCGGTTGCCGGTCGATGTAGGTCCAGGCCCTCCGGAAGGTCTTGTGGGCCGCGGCGACAACGACGTCCGAGTTCCGCGGGTCGATGACGAAATCGCACACCCCCCTGTCCTTCAGCGGGAAGACGTTGGCCCATGTCTGGCCGCCGTCGACGGACTTGTAAAGCCCGCGCTCGCAGTCCATCTTGTTGTCGTAAAGCTTCCCCAGGACCGCGACATAGACGATCTCCGGATTCTTGAAGTCGACGGCGACTTTGGGAATGAAGAAGCTTTTCTCCAGGCCGATCTTCTTCCAGGTCTTTCCGGCGTCCGTCGACTTCCACATCCCGTTGCCGTGGGTGCTGGAGCGGGCGTACATCGGCTCGCCCGTTCCGAGATAGAGGATGTTCGCATCAGTCGGGGCGACGGCCAGGTAGCCCATGCTCATGTTGCCAAACTTATCGAAGATGGGCTCGAAATGGATTCCGGCATCCTCGGTTTTCCAAAGGCCCCCGCTGGCCGTCAGGACGTAATAGGTCGTCGTCTGGCCGCGGGGAACGGCGAATTCCGTGATCCGGCCCGAGAAATTGACCGGCCCGATCCACCGCCAGGCGAACTGGTTCAAGTCCTCCGTGGTCAGCTGGCCCCAAGCCAGCCCGGCGGCCAAGAGGACCATCAAGGCCATTGTCAATCGCTTCATGCCTTCCTCCTTCAAGCGTTTTTCCTATGAAATCGACCTAGGAAAGGCGGATTTCCCGCGTTCCCGACCGGAGCCGGCCGACGTAAAAACGGGGCGCCCTTCCGAAAGCTTCCCGGAAGGCTCCGGTCGCCGCCTCTTCGAGGGCGCCGACGGCGCCGTCCTCGACAAGGCTGATCGTGCAGCCCCCGAAGCCCGCGCCCATCATCCGCGATCCGTAGACGCCCCGGACCCCGGCCGCGGCCTCGACGAGGATGTCGAGCTCGCGGCAGCTGACCTCGTAGTCGTCCCGCAGACCGGCGTGCGAGGCGGACATCCGGCGGCCGAAGGCGGCGAAATCGCCCCGCCCGAGGTCGTCGCAGGCCGCCTCGACCCTTCCGTTCTCTTCGATGACGTAGGCGCAGCGCTTGTAGACGACCGGGTCGAGCTCTTCCCGGTGGGCATCGAGGAGGTCCCGGGAGACGTCGCGGAGGCTCCCGAGGCCCGCCTCATGGCGGGCAAGGGACCGAACGCCCTCCTCGCACTGCCGGCGCCGAACGTTGTACTCCGACGAGGCCAGCTCCCGCATGACCCGCGTGTCGCAAAGGACGACCCCGAGGTCGGGCCGGTCGAAGGGATAATAAGCCCAATCCAGGCTCCGGCAATCGAGCTTGAGGACGGATTTCTCCCGGCCGAAGATGTTGGCGAACTGGTCCATGATCCCGCAGCGGACGCCGACGAATTCGTTCTCGGCTTTCTGGGCGAGCTTGACGAGGTCGAGGAGATCGAGGCCGAGTTCGAAGAGGGCGTTCAGGGCATAGGCCAGACCGGCCTCGATGGCCGCCGACGAGGACATCCCCGCGGCGATCGGCACATCGCCGCCGAAGGCGCAGCGAAAAGCCCCGACTTCGGCCCCGCGTTTTATGAGTTGGTCGACGACGCCGATAAGGTAGTCGGGCCATCGCCGGCCGCTCTTCTCGAGTCGACCGAGGTCGAAAGCATGGCCTTCCCCGAGGTCGACGGCCCGAATCTCGACCCGGGATCCTGGGGCGGGAGCGACGGCGATGTAAACGGCCTTGTCCACGGCCGCCGGCAGGACGAATCCATCGTTGTAATCGGTGTGTTCGCCGATGAGATTGACCCTCCCCGGGGAGCGGAAGAGGCGCGGCTCTCCGCCGAAGGCATCCCGGAAGGCGGAGAGGGCTTTGTGAGCCTGGAGGCGTTCCCCATCGAGGAGCACGGACTGGGTCAAAGGGGACATTCGGATTCCTCTCTTAGGACGGACAACGCCTTCTTTTCTTCCCCATCGGGAGGATTTCGCTCGACTCTGCGTTGCGGCAAGCGTCAGAAATATCACAGGCCTTCCGGCGAAGTCAATCGCGTTGACTTTCCCTTCCCGGCCTGCTTATAATGCGGCCATGCCCAGGCCCGACGAGATCCCCCATCCCCCGGAGACCGCGCCCTCGATCCCCTCGGGAGCGGCCCGGCTGGGTCCCTCTTGTTCGACCAGCGGAGAGCTGCAAGCCAAGGAAGATGTCGTCATCCAGGGAGGGTTCAAAGGCCGGATCCTCCTTCCGGCCAACAGCCTCTACATCGACAAGACGGCCGAAATCGAGGCCGACGTTACGGCCGTCCAGGTCGTCGTCTTTGGAAAGGTCACGGGAAACATCCAAGCCGCGGGCCGGGTTTTCCTGGCCGCCGAATCGAGGATGAAAGGCGATCTTTCGGCCGCCCGGGTTTCGATCCAAGACGGGGCCCGATTCCAGGGCCACATCAAAATCGAATCCGGGGCTTAGCCTCGTCCGGGACCCGACGTGTCCTTCGAACTCGTCTCCGAATTTCGGCCCGAGGGCGACCAGGTCCGGGCGATCGCCCGCCTGTCCGAGGGGATCGCCGCCGGACTCCCCCATCAGGTGCT
>VGJF01000097.1 GCA_016867585.1 Candidatus Aminicenantota bacterium
GGGCCTGCCCAACGAGATCTTGAACCCGATGGTCATGCGTCTCGGGATGAGGTTCCAGATCTGAGGCCGCTTTAGCTCCCCGCGGAAGCTCGAGCCCCCGCCGCCTCCGGGCGGCGGGGGCTTTTTTGTTGCCCGGCGGGCCGCCTCTCGATATAATGGCCCCGCGGAAAGGTGAGACATCAAGCGCGGCCCGTCGTGTCCCTGAGGCAGCTTGCCGGCTATCTTTGCTTGTTCACCCTCCTGGCCTTCTTTTTCGCCCTCGGGCCCTATTTCCTGGCCCACCGAAAATCGACGGGACCGGTGAATTTTTGGGTTCACTTTCACAACTACGGAATCCGCTACATTCCCTGGGGATTCCTCGTCCCGGTCGTGGTTTTCATGGCCAGGCAGTTTTCGTTGATAGGGAAAGACTGGCCGTACAGCGCCGTCGTCCATCTGGCCGCCTCCATCTCTCTGGTTTTCCTCCATCTCGCCGCGGCCGTCCTCCTGAACAGGGCCCTTCTCGCCGCCGGCCTCCGCCACCTCCCGGTCCTCTCGTTCTCCGAATTCGCGGCCGCCCACTTCAACCAGGGGCTTCTGTCCTACTGGCTGATCGCCGCGGTCGCGATCAATATCGATTCCTACCGAAAATTCCGCGACCGGGAGATCCGGACCTTGGAGCTCGAGGCCCAACTCGTCAAGGCCCAGATGCAGTCCCTGAAAGTGCAAATCAACCCCCATTTTCTTTTCAACACCCTCCATCTCGTCTCGGGCCTGGTCTATCGGGACCCGAAAGAGGCCGACGCCGTCTTGGCCCGTCTGGGCCGCCTGATCCGTTCCCACATGGAGCTTTCCGAAGACCAGGAAATCCCGATGGAATCCGAAATGGCCCTTCTCAACGCCTATACGGACATCATGATCCGCCGATTCGGAGACCGGCTCAAGGTCGCTCTCCGTCTCGATGAGGAGGTCCGGAATGCCCTCCTGCCCTGTTTTCTCCTCCAACCCTTGGTCGAAAACTCCATCCGCCACGGGATCGGCTCGAGAATCGAAGGGGGGAAAGTCTGGCTCGAAGCCGGGCGCGAAGGGGAATCCCTGGTCCTACGGGTGGCCGACGACGGCGTCGGGTTCTCCGATGTCGCCGCCGTCTCCGACATCCGAGGCACCGGCCTGGCCAACCTCCGGAAACGCCTCGAACTGATCTATGGAGACCGCCAAACGATGACCCTCGGCCATCGTCCCGGAGGCGGGGCCGAAGTCGTGATCACTCTTCCCTTCCGCGAAGGGGCCGAAAACGAATCCGAAGGAGGCTCCCGCTGACCATGGCCCTGCGCGTTTTCATCGTCGAGGACGAGGACGTCGCCCGGATGAAAATCCGCGACCTCCTCCTCCGCGAGGGCGATGTCGAGGTCGTCGGCGAAGCGGCCGACGGTCCCGAGGCGGTCCGAAAAATCCAAGCCTCGAAACCCGACCTCCTCTTCCTCGACATTCGGGTCCCCGGCCTGGACGGATTCGAGATCCTCGAGGCCCTCGACCTCGACACCCGCCCGGCCGTCGTTTTCACCACGGCCTATCACGACTATGCCCTCAAGGCGTTCGAGTGCCACGCCCTGGACTACCTCCTCAAGCCCTTCGATGGGGAGCGTCTCCATCGGGCCCTCGACCACGTCCGGCGGAATCTCCCGGCGGCCTCGGAGGCTTTTCAGCGGTTGGTCCGGATCCTCCGGTCCATGCCGAGGGAGGCCGGGTACCGGTCCCGGTTCGCCGTTCCGGCCAAGGGCCGGATCTACTTCGTCGAAGCCGACGAGGTCGAGCGAATCGAGGCGGCCGGCAATTACGCCGCCCTCCATACCCCCTCGGGCGAACACCTCCTCCGGATCCCTCTGGGAGAACTCGAGAAGTCCCTCGACCCGAACGTCTTCGCCCGGGTCCACCGCTCGACGATCGTCCGTCTCGACCGGATCCATGAAGTCAGGCCGCTGCTTCGGGGAGGAGCGGCCCTCAGCCTCAAGAGCGGGGCCAAAATCATCGTCAGCCGTCAATACTACAAGTCGTCAATCGACCGGATTCTCAAGGGCCGGGCCTAGACGACCCGTACGTTTTCCGGATCAGGGGATTGAGGCGGGTCAAAAACTCGTAGGGGGACTGGCCGGCCCGGGCGGCGGCCTCGACGGCGGTGATTTCGTCCGCCCCATCGCGCCCGACGAGGGTGACGACGTCCCCGACCGCGGCTCCCGGGACGTCGGTGAGGTCGATGACGATCATATCCATCGTCACCGTCCCCAGGACGCGGGCCCGGCGGCCGCCGACGAGAACCTCTCCTCGGCGCGAAAGGCTCCGGGGGAAGCCGTGCCAGTACCCGACCGGACAGACCCCGACCCGGGAGTCTTGGACGAGGCGTTCGCTCAGATCATAGCCGACCCCGGCTCCCCGCGGCAGGGATTTGACCTCCGAAACGAGCGTCCTCCAAGCCAGGATGGGCCGGAGGTCGAGGCGTCCGCCGAAGGATTCCCTCATCTTCGACGACGGCCAGAGCCCGGCCAGGCCGATCCCGACCCGGACCATGTCGTAATGGGCCTCGGGATGGAGAAGCGCTCCGGCCGTGGCGCAGGCGTGGCGGAGCGGACGAAAGCCGACCGCGGAGATGTCCGCGGCGGCCTTCTCGAACGCCTCGACCTGGAGGCGGGTCGTGGACGTGTCCTCGGGGTCCTTGGCCCGGGCGAAATGGGTGTAGACACCCTCGACCTTCAAGGACCGGGCCCGCTCCCGGAGGAGGCCGACGAGCCGGGACATATCCGCGGGCAGAAATCCCTGGCGGTGAAGGCCCGTGTCGATCTTGAGATGGATGCCGAGGCGCTCCCGGAACGGCGAATCGAGGAGGGCGGCCAGGTTCTCGAAACTCGAGATCGTCAGACGGACATCTCCCCGGACGGCTTCCTCGAAAAGCGAGGGCAGGGTGTAGCCGAGGACGAGGATCGGGGTTCGAATCCCGACCTCCCGGAGGGTCGCGGCCTCGACAATCGAGTCGACCCCGACCCAGTCCGCCCCCAGCCGCTCAACGGCCGGGACGAAATCGTACAGCCCGTGGCCGTAGGCGTTCGACTTGGCCACGGCCATCAATCGGCAGGCCGGCGGGAGGAGGCCCCGGAAAATCCCCAAATTCCGGGCCAGGGCCCCGGTGTCGACTTCGATCCAGGTTCGCACGCGGCGCGGCTCGGTCACAGGCCGATTATTCCGTCCCGCCCCGGCTTCTGTCAAGACCGAAGGCGGCTCAGTCCGGGAGTTCGGCCCGGATCAGAGGCGGCGAACGGCAAGCCGGCCAGGTCGGCGGCCGGAAAACGTTTGTCGTCGGAAAGCCTAAAGCCGTCATAGGCCCCCGGGAACTCGCTCATGACGTAATACGTTTCTTCGCCTCCCGGGACGACGAGGCTGATGACCAATCCCTTGTCCCGGGATTCCCGGACCCAGGCGTCGTCCCACCCCTTCTTCCAGCGCTGCATGGCGATCTTCCGGCTTTGGCCTTCCGAGGTCACGACGACGTATTTTCCGTCCCGCCAGCGGGCGTGGGTGATCCGCTGGCCGGCGTCCCATTGCGTCTTGATGAACTCGGCCGGCCACTTGTCATGGATCCAATAGTTCTGGGAGCCGTAGCCGCTGTTCTTGGTCATGACGACGAACCAGTTGTCGGGGACGACGCCCAGCTCGGTGATCCGATAGCCCTCGTCCCATTTCTTTTTGACCTCGTCCTGGGGAAAATCCTTCGCATAGACGTAGGATTGGGCCTCGTTGGCGAGCTTCGATAGGACGAGGAGGATCCCGTCGTTCCCGGCGGCGACGGAGGTGATGGAGTACTCCCCGTTTTTCCAGTAGGGATCGTCCTTGAGGTATTCGACGGCCTCGGCCAGGCCGGGGAACTGGAGAAACTTCTGGCCGCGGTGAATATCCCATGGCCTTCGCTCGAGCCGTCGCGGGCGACCTGGTTGGCCCCGGTGGCGAAGGCGATCAGCGTCCCCCTGGCCTCCATCAGGGCCAGTCCGTCTCCGCCGGCCCGGGAGCGGGCGTAGGGATTCGTCCGACAGGCGTCCAAAACCAGGATTTTGACCCGGGCCCGCTGGGACAGCCTCTGGATTTCGTTGGCGCTGATCGCATGGAGGCGCAAGGATTCGACGGAATCTCCGTCATAGATTTTTTGCCGGGTCGCGTCCTCGAGAAACGTGACCGTAAAGCCGACGTCCTGGAGGGCCCGGCCGATGGCCCGGGCATCGTTCAGGCAGGCCCGGAGAGGCGAATCCGGATAGGCATTGTTGCCGACGACGATCGCGTACCGCCTCCCGGGGTTCCCTTGCCGTCCCGAGGCCGAAAATTTAGCGCCCGAGAGAAGAATGAGGAGGAGGACGCCGGCGATGACTCCGGGGTTGCGTCTCTTCATGGGAAACCGCCTTCTTCTGAGAAGATAGCCGGAGACCGGCCGGCTGTCAAGGCGGCCCGTGTCTTGGCGAGGAGACCTCTTTTTACGTTTTTTTGACAATTCTTTTTCCCGCCGATGACACATCCTCCCGCCCGAACGCGTACCTTGACGGCGACCGATGAATCCGAGGAGGATGTCATGACCAACAAAATCGGAACGATGCTCTTGGGTCTGGCCGCCTTGGCCCTGGCCGCCGTCCCGGCCGGGCCGGCCGCTCAAGCCGGAGGGCCCGGCGGGGGGACGATCCCCGCCCTCATCCGGGTTCTCGACGTCGGGCGGCCCGTCCACCACAACGGCCTGACGATCGTCCCCGTTTACGCCCGGAAGATCGCCGATGGGACGGACTACACGACCCTCGAGGAGGCGGTCAAGCTCAAATGGGTCGAGATCACCGAAGTCGAGGGCGGCCGCGTCCCTCAGGCCAAGATCTCCAACCTCTCCAAGCACGTCCTCTTCCTCATGGCCGGCGAAATTTTGAGCGGGGCCCGCCAGGACCGGATCCTGGCCCAGGACGTTCTCCTGAACCCCGGCACCCGGGACCTCGTCGTCCCCGTCTTCTGCGTCGAGCAGGGGCGCTGGACGCCGGCCTCGATGGGCTTCACGAGCAAGGCCAACCTCGGGACGGCCTCTCTTCGGGCCAAGGCCGTCGCCCAAGCGCCCGCCGCCCAATCGCGGATCTGGGAAGAGGTCCAGGCCCAGAACGAAAAGCTGGACGTCGCCGCCGGAACGGGGGCCTACCAGGCGGCCTTCGATAAGAAGGAAAATCAGGAGGCCATCGCCGCGATCGAGCGCAAGATGACCGAGGATTTGCGCTTGGCCGAGGACACCGTTGGGGTCGTCATCGGCCTCGGAGGCCGGATCGTCAGCGCCGACACCTTCGCCAACCCCCGCCTCTTCAAGAAGCAGTGGCCGAAAATTCTCAAGGCCTCCGCCCTCTCCTCCCTGCGGGACGGAAAAACCGGCCGGATCGGGCAGGGCGAAGCGGCCGATTTCCTGAAAGGCCTGGCCGGCAAGGAATTCCGGAGGAAAGCCGCCCTCGACCTCGGATATGAACTCGAAGCGAGCGATGCGACCGTTCTGGCCAAGGCCCTCGTCCACAAAGAGGCCGTCATCCACTTCGCCGCCTTCCCCCAGGAAGACGGGGGCAAGGGCTTCGAAGCCCCGGAACAGAGGATTCCGGTCATCCGCGATTTCGTCCAACGGATCCGCTAGTCCGGACAGCCGGCTTGCATCGGGATGGAGAGCGTGGGATGATAGACAAGGCGATGCGGGCTAAGCTCTCGACTCGGCTGAAGGTCCTGTTCATCGGGGCCGTCATCCTGCCGGCCGCCTTCCTCTCCGTCCTCGCCGCCCGGGCCATCAACCGGGAGGAAGCCTACGTCGAGAAGCAGACCGCCCAGACGCTCTCGGCCGAGCTCGTCCATGTCGTCGGTCTGGTCAACGCCGGACTCGAGGCCGTCGGCGAAGAACTCGGCCGGACCGTCCCCGCCGTCTGGTCCGACCCGGCCGACTCCTTCCGGCAATGGAAGGGGGCCTCTCCCCTCGTCCGGACGCCTTTCCTCGTCTCCCCGAAATTCGAGATCCTCTGGCCGAAGCTGTCGGCCTCGGCCTCGGAGGACGAAATTTTCTTCCTCAACGCCAACCGCGAGTTCGTCTCGAACGTCAAGGAAATCCCCGTTTACCAGAACATCGTCCTGGCCTACCGCGACGAGATCGCGGCCCAGACGGCGGCCCCGGTCCGGGACCGGACCGCGCCCGGGAGCATAAGCCTCGGCGGGGCCGGCCTCGGGACGGTGAAGGCGGAGGCCGAGGCCATGGAGAAAGACGCGTCCTCCGGGATGGAGGCCGCGAAAGTCAGCCGGAAAATCGACGCCGCCGCCAAGCCGAGCCCGGCCCCGCCGGACTACGTCCAAACCCAACAGGCCTTGAAAACGTTCGTTGAAAACGAGAGTCTCCGCCAGCAGGTCTACCAGGAAGCCCAGCTCCGGGGCCAGGACCCGGTCCGGAGAACGGTCAGCCCGAGCATCGGCCAAGCCCGGGAAGATGCGGCCGACCGTCCCGAATCCATCTACATCTCCGAGCCGAAAAAATTCGAGGCGATCATCGCCGGGCGGGATTCGGGGCTGATCCCCCGCTTCCTGGGGGAAGACCTCCGTCTCCTCTTTTGGAAGAAGGAATCCGACGGCCGGATCGCCGGCTGCGTCGTCGACCCGGAGGCCCTGAAGAGCCGGTTGTTGAGCCGGCTTCCGGAAGCCTATTCCCCCTCCCGGGTGCTCGCCGTCCTCGATGAGAACGGCCGGCCGCTGACCGCCCCGGCCGGGGACAGCTCCCGCGACTGGCGCCGGCCCTTCGTTTCCCGCGAAATCAGCGAGCTTCTCCCTCGCTGGGAAGCCGCCTCCTACCTCGCCGACCCGGGGCTCATCCGCTCCCGGGCCCACGTCACGGCCGTCATCCTCTGGGCTCTCGTCCTGACGCTTCTCATCTCCATCCTCGCCGGGGGGTCCCTCGTCCTCAAGACCGTCGGGAGCGAGATGGACCTCGCCCGGAAAAAGACGACCTTCGTGACGAACGTCTCCCACGAGCTCAAAACCCCCTTGACCTCGATCCGGATGTTCGCCGAAATGCTCAAGGACGGCCGTCAACCCGACCCCGCCCGGCAAGGTCAATATCTCGACCTCATGGTCTCCGAGACGGACCGCTTGACCCGCCTGATCAACAATGTCCTCGATTTCTCCCGGCTCGACAAGGGGCGGCGGCCCTACGTCCTCAAGCCCCTCGAGGCGGGCCGTCTCGTCACGGAGATCGTCGAAGGCCAGCGCGTCCGGCTCGAGCCCAACGGCTTCATCCTCGGACTCCGGACGCCGGCCGGGCCGGTCTTCGTCCGGGGCGACGAGGAAGCCTTGAAACAGGCCGTGCTCAACCTCCTCTCCAACGCCGAAAAATACTCGGAAGGGAGGAAGGAGATCGAGGTCGAAGTCGATCTCGCCGCCGACGAGCGGTCGGCGTTCGTCCGAGTCCTGGACCGGGGGATCGGCATCGCCCCGGCCCACGCCAAGAAGGTCTTCCAGGAATTCTTCCGGGCCGACGACTCCCTGACCAGCCGGACCAAGGGAACGGGGCTCGGCCTGCCCATCGCCCGCCGCATCGTCCGGGACCACGGCGGCGAGATCGCCTACGCCCCGCGGGAGGGAGGAGGGAGCGTCTTCACCATCCGGCTGCCGAGGAGCGAAGGGCCATGACCAAGGAGAAAATCCTCGTCGTCGAGGACGACCCGGCCATCCTGACCGGTCTCGTGGATCTCCTGCGCGGCGAAGGCTACGAGGTCGAGGCGGCCGAGGACGGAAAGAAAGCCCTTCTGGCTTACGGCCGGGGACGGCCGAACCTCGTTCTCCTCGACATCATGATCCCCAAAAAGAGCGGCTACGACGTCTGCCGCGAAATCCGGGCCAACGACAAGCGGACGCCCATCCTCATGCTGACCGCCAAGAGCCAGGAAGTCGACAAGGTCGTCGGCCTGGAGCTTGGCGCCGACGACTACGTCGTCAAGCCTTTCGGGGTCTCCGAGCTCCTGGCCCGGGTCCGGGCCCTTCTCCGGAGGGGGCGGAGAAAAGAGGAGCCGGAAGACAAGGGCCCCATCGTCTTCGGCGACGTCCGGATCGACCCCCGGACCCACGAAGGAACGAAGGCCCGGCGGCCGGTCGCCTTCACAGCCAGGGAGATCAAGCTCCTCCAATATTTCCTCCGCCGCGAAGGGGAGGTCATCGAGCGCTTCGACGTCCTGGAGGCCGTCTGGGGGATGCGTTACGAGGGGACGACTCGGACGCTCGACCAGCACATCGCCAAGCTCCGCCGGAAAATCGAGGACGACCCGGCCGAGCCGAAGCACATCCTCACCGTCCACGGCGCCGGCTACAAATTCCGGCGAGATCCTTGATCTCCCCGACGCTGTAATTCCGTAACGAATATCCGCCTAACAAACCGACCTTAAGCGACAGGCCATTTGGATTCCCGATTCGTTTTTCAGCGCCACTCCCCTTTTTTCACATCGAGAGACAGATGTGTTATTCGCCTAATATGGCCTCGATGACTTCTTCTCTCGTTTTCCCCAAATGCGCGGCGATATCTTTGATGATGTTGTTTAGCGTTCCAACTCTTAAACAACGGTGATCCGGAATCGTCACATGATGATCGGATTCACCTTTTTTCGTAAGCCGTATATGGCTACCTGTTTGACGAGAGACGAAATATCCGAAGAGGCCGAGAAGGCGGGCCAGTTCGCGGCCGCCAATGTCACGCGGAATTTTCATAATGTCAGGACTTCTTCCCGGACTTGATGCAATCGAATAATGCGGGGAGCTTCGAGATCATTAAAATGGCATCGAACGGCATCCAGGATGGCCGATTTCAGCTCAGCGTATGAATCGGCTTCCGTAAAGATGGAATGGCCGAGCGCCCTGGCTTCATATCCCCCTTCGGGAGATTCTCCCACAATGAAAATGATTTCGTTGTTCATACAGATCCTCCCGATGGGCGTTCTCGATGGTCCCTTTGATGAGGCGATTATAAATGCCCAAGGACGCCGTGTCAAATTTAAAAAAGACCGCCGGCGGTCGAGATCAAATGACCTTGACCTTGCAGAGCTTCAGCGTCCGGGGAACGATGACCTCCGTCCCGGGAAGTGACGCCTTGACCTTTATCGTCAGCTCCTGATACCGGGCGTCCGAGCCGTGGGTTTCCGTCGACGCCCCAACCGTGCCGGCGAAGGTCAGCGTCTCGTCAGGACCGTCCCCGGGCGTTTTCCGGTGAGCCGGCCCGCCTCGACGACGAACGTCCCGCTGACGAGGACGAACTCGATCCCCGCAGCGTACTGGTGCGGTTCGAAAAAAGTCGCCGTGTCCCCGATCGTCGAGGGATCAAAAACGACGAGATCGGCCCGGAGGCCCTCCCGGACCATCCCCCGGTCGCGGAGCCCGCAGATCGCGGCCGGGAGCGAGGTCATCGACCGGACCGCGTTCTCGACCGACAGAACGCTTCTCTCCATGGCGTAGCGGTGGATTTTCCGGGGAAACGTCCCGTAAAAACGGGCGTGGACCGGGCCGTCTCCGGGAAGGGCGATCGACCCGTCGGAGGAGGTGGCCACCCAGGGCT
This sequence comes from Candidatus Aminicenantota bacterium, assembly GCA_016867585.1. Taxonomy (GTDB): domain Bacteria; phylum Acidobacteriota; class Aminicenantia; order Aminicenantales; family UBA4085; genus JAAZPG01. The sequence goes on from VGJF01000097.1 coordinate 9,596, forward strand.
GCCGGTAGAAGGCCTCGATATCGGCCTCCGAGAGGGAGAAGCCCCTGAGGCGCGCCCCGCCGGGCCGGTGGGGGAAACCCTCGAGCTGAAGACGGACGGCCATTTCCACGGCGGAGAGGCCGCGGCTCCGGGCGAGCTCGCCCAAGCTCTTTCCGATGAGAGCGCTATGGGGATAATCCATGACGAGGATGTTCTCCGCCCCGCCACGCCAGTTGATGGCCGCCCGGATGTCCGTCTCCAGGGCTTTGACCTTTTCCGGATCGCGGAGAACGGCCTCGAGGTTTTCCTTGGGAGAGCGGCCGACGGCCCAATCCGGGAGGAGGACGGCGCTGCCGTCGCTGCCCGACGTCGTGTACGGATAAGCGTCCGCCCAGATATCCACGCCCCGCGCCCGGGCCTCGTTGATCATCCTGATGAGAATGCCGCTCGCCCCCCAGAAATCGGCCCCCCGGGCCTTGATGTGCGAGGCGACGACGCGGGCCCCCGCTTCTTCCGAGACTTCGATGAGCTCCTGGATATTCTCGATCATCGTCGGCGGTCCGGGCTTGTCCCGGCTGGGGACATGCCACATCGGGGTCAGGCCGGAGGAGCGCTCGTGGGCCATGTAGACGCCGTCGAAGGGGACGAGTTCCCTGACGAGGGAGACGATTTCGTCCTTCGTGCTCCAGATGGCCGGAACGTATTCGAGCCCCGAGGACATCCCCGCCGCGCCTTCTTCCATGGCCCGGCGGACGAGGGCGGCCATCTTTTCGACCTCCTCGGGCCGGGCCGGCCGCCTGTGGTCCGCGCCCATGACCGCCCGGCGGACGGCGTTGTGGCCGATCATGAGGAGGACGTTCGGACCCGTCCCTTTCCGGACGAGAACCTCCCGCTGGAGCTTGAGGTCGGGAGGGCCGTAGCCGCAGGAGTTGGAGACGACCGTCGTCACGCCTTGGCTGACGTAGTTCGGCGCCCCGAAGCGGGCTTCGTCCGTCCCCGTCCAGACGTCCTCGCGGATGACGTTGTCGTAGGCGTGGGTATGGATGTCGATGAAGCCGGGAGCGAGGATTTTCCCCTTGATGTCGATCGTCTTGGCCGCCTGGGCCTCCCCCCGGAGCTTGCCGACAGCGGCGATCCGGCCGTCCTTGACGGCCACGTCCCCGTAAGACCAGGGATTCCCCGTCCCGTCCAGGATTTTTCCGTTGACGAAAAGAATATCGTAGACGGCCTTTTCGGAAGCGGGACCGGCAAGGCCGACGACTCCGGAAAAGACGAGGATGACGGCGGCCAGAAAACAACTCATCCGAGAGGCAAGGACTCTAGGCGTCATGGCGGCCCCCCCCCCCGGAGAATGACCCGAACTCCGGGGCAAGGTCAATAAAAAAGGGGACGGTTCTCTTTTCCCGAGAAAAAGAGAACCGTCCCCTTTTCGGATTCCGACTCGATGGCTGATTTGTCCAGCCG
>VGJF01000098.1 GCA_016867585.1 Candidatus Aminicenantota bacterium
GACTGAGAGAGCGATTCAGGAGGTTAAGCTGGCGCGTGACCTAGAGCCCCTCGCGCCTCGAATAAGGGCCAATGTCGGTTTTGCTCTATATTTTGCCAGAAGATATGACGAGGCTCTGGAAGAACTAAAAAAAACGCTCGAATTCGATCCGAATCACGCCGAAACCCATAAATATTTTGGAGATGTTTACAGAGAAATTAATATATCTAAAAACAGTGCCGATTTTCGACCCGCTCCGCTCCGACCCGCGCTTCGCCGCCCTTCTCAGAAAAATCGGCCTGGAAAGATAGGCTCGGCTCTGTAGGAGCGGCGGCTGACCGAAGAAAAAGGGCTGGCGCTCCGGACGGAATCATCTCCGTCCGTCTCGATCGCGGCGAAGCCTGTTGCGAACAAGAGGATGGGAACGGCCTGGCGCGGGCCGAGTTGGGGGAAAAATGACGTATTGAGAGCCGTCGCCGGCAAAGATGAAGACGGATGATTTATCCAGGCGGCGATGTCCGTCACAACCTCTTCGAGGACGCTGCCGTGGTTCTGGGTGTATTCGAACGGCGTCAGGACGCCCTCCCCGGCGAAGAAGAGATGGTTGAGCTTGGGATAGACCTTGAACGCGACGTCCTTCCGATCTCTCAGGGCGGCCTTCCATAGCTCCAGGTCGGCCGTCTGGACCTGGTAGTCCCGCCCTCCCTGGAGGAAGAGCATCGGCTTCTTGACCGACTTGGCCGACTCGAGCGGATCGTAGCCGCGGAGGTCGAGCCAGTAGGCGGGCATCGCGCCCAGGAGCTTGACCGTCGAGCCCTTGTCGGCTTCCGTAAGGGCCTTGATCCCGGCCACGGCGGCCTTGATTTCGTCGAGCCGCTTCTCGTTTTCAGTCGACAGCGGAGTTCCGGCGAGACCGAGGAGATATTCCATCTGGCGGAGGATGGTGTCGTCGAGAGGCCGGGCCGGGCCGGCCAGGCTGATGAACCCGGCGATCCCCAGCGGTTCGGCCGCCAGGGCGATGCGGGGCATCAGATATCCGCCCAGACTGTGGCCGAGGACGAAGATCCTCCGCCCGTCGACCTTCGCCGTCTTCTGGAGCAGGACGGCGGCGGCGAGGGCGTCATCGATCGTCTCGTCCTTGACGGTCATCGTCGCTTCGCCTTTCGGGTCGGCGATGATTTTCGCCCCGTGGACCATGTTCCGCTTATCGTAACGGAGGACGGCGATCCCCCTCGAGGCCAGACCCCAGGCCAGGTCCTTGAACGGCTTGTTGGGGCCGAGCTCCTCGTCCCGGTTGTTCGGGCCGGAGCCGTGGACGAGGACGAGGCCGGGGAAGGGGCCTTCGCCTTTGGGGGTCGTGAGGGTTCCCGGAACGGCCCACTCGCCCGAGCCGACCGTTACCTCCGTTTCGTCGAATTTTGCCGGATCGGCGTAGGGGGGCGGGGCATACTTGACCGGGGGCGCCGATGGAACGAAGCCCAGCCCGGCGATCCTTCCGGCCTTGTCGAAGACCACGCGGGCGTCCAGGGCGGCCTTCTCGAACTCGCAGGTGACGAGGACGATCTCGTAGTCCTGGAGCCGGTCGCGCCGCGCGGCCCCCTGCTGCTTGAACGCGCCGAGCTGGGCCGGAAGCTGGGTTTTCCACATCGCCTCGATCTTCTCCGGCCCGAAGACCTTCCGCATCGTCTCGTCGAAATCGCGGCCGGCGCCCTGGAAGTCGCCCTTCTCCATGGCCGTGATCAAGGCCCGGGCCTTGACCGTCAGGTCGTCCTCGGCCTGAATGGCCTTGAACGCGGGGAAGGCGGTTGCGGCCGCGGAGAAGAGGGCCAGGAGAAGAGGGAGAAACAAGTCCTTTTTCATGGGGCGATATCCTTACGGCCCGGCGACGTGTGGGCGGTTATTATAGCCCATCCGGGCCGCCGTTGTCGCCCGGCCCGCGGCCGGCCGTCCCGTCCCCGTTTCTCCGCCATGGTCCGTGACCGGGCCTATCGATCCTTCTGGAGGCGGCAAAACAGGCGAGCGGGTAATGAGAGGCGGTATCGGCGTCAGGGCCAGGGCCAGAACGAGCGCGGCCCATCGCCGGCGGACGATCGCCCCCTGGATATCGTCATTGGCGAAAATCAGGAACCCGAAGAGGAATTGGGCGAAGCCGCCGCTAAACTCGCCGCGCGTCAGGCGCTCGAGGTAGATCTGCGGGGGGGAAAGGACCAGGATGCCGATAGCCGGGGGAACCAGGAGGCGAAGGCCCCGCTCGAGCAGGAAGCGGGTCGCGGCCATCCGGGCGTCGGGGTCGGGAGGGAAGCGCTAGTCCCCTCGTCCGCCGAGATCCCGGTCGGCCTTGATGATCATCTCCGCCGCGGTGCAGTTCCGGATGTCGGAGCTCGGATCGGCCGAGAGGACCACCAGGTCGGAGGCCGGACCCGGGGGGCTCGAAAGATCGAGAGGGATAACAAAGAAACAGGAAAGCCTCGGCCGTCGTATTCAAGGAGGAATCCTCCCTTCCCCGAGGAGGTTCAAGAAATGAGCGCGAATCATCCCTGGCCGAGCCGGAAAGTCCGCCGGCGACTTGTCTCGGTCCTGACGGTCCTTGCGATGTTCCTCCTCGCGGAAAAGGCTTTATCCGCTGGAACTCAGGAGGCGACCCGGCTTTCCGGAGACCAAATCTTCGCCCGCTACGCCCTGTTCAACCTGTTTCTCGTCAAGAACGGGATTATCCAGGCTAGCTGGCTCGGGGATGGAAATGCTTTTTGGCACGCGGAAAGCACGGATATCGGAAGAATCTTTTTTAAAGTCGACCCGCAGACGGGCTCGAAGACGCCCGTCTTCGACTTGGAGAAACTGCGGCGGGCTTTAACCCGTCAATTGGGGCATGAGCCGCGCGAAGCGGGAGTGCCCTTCCGGCAGTTCTCCTGGAATGAAAAGGAGGGATCGGTTCGGTTCCACCTGGAGGAGAAAGACCTTATCTGCCGCCTGGACTCCTACGCGGTCTCGGCGGTGCCGCCGGCCCTTCTGGAGGAGGAGAAGCTCCGGACGCCCAGGTTCGTCCAGAAAGGATATTGGGCCGAGGACCCCGATATCCTGGAGGTACCCTCGCCGGACGGGGGCCGGCTTCTGGGGGCCGAACGATTTAACCTTTATGTCCGTTTCAGCCGGGAGGACAAAAAAGAATTCGCGACCTCGGACGGGACGGAAGAAGTCCAGTGGTCCGTCCTCAATGCGTCCTGGGCGCCCGACGGCCGCTGCGCCGTCGTTCAGAAACGGGATTATCGCGGGCTCGACCGCTATCCCGTCGTCCACTGGCTCAAGAATCCGGAAGAGGTCGAGTGGGTGTTCTACACGAAAACGGGCCGGCCGCTCGAAAAAGTCGAACTGCATGTCTTCGATCCGGCAAGCTCAAAAACCCTCCGGATCCAAGGGATCGGAGAGGCCGATTTTTACTGCCGGATCATCGGCTGGCGGCCCGACGGATCCGAATTCATTTTTGCGAAAACCAATCGCCGATGGAATCGGTTGGACCTCATGGCCGCCGACCCAAAAACCGGAGCATCCCGGCTCATCCTGAGCGAAAAGTCCCCGACGTTCCTGAATTGGGATTTTTCATCCATCCGTCCCCATTTCATCGAGCAGGGAAAGAAATTCCTCTGGCGGTCGGAGAGGGACGGCTGGTTTCATCTCTATCTTTATGACATTCAGGGAAACCTCGTCCGGCAGCTGACGCGGGGTGCGTTCCCCGTTTTGGGGATCGAGGGCGTCGACGAGGAGCGCGGCTGGGTCTATCTCACCGCGCGGGCGGAAACGCGGATATACGATACGCATCTCTACCGGGTGAACCTCGAAGGGAGGGAATTCCGGCGCCTGATCGAAAGCCCGGGTTCTCATTCCATCCAGATGGCGCCGTCGCGGGATTTCTTCCTCGACACCCACTCGACCGTCAGCCGCCCGCCGGTGACGGAGCTACGTCGGGCGGACGGAACGCTCGTCGAGACGATCTGCCGGGCCGACACGCGGGAGCTCGAGAAGGCCGGCTGGACGCCGCCCGAGGAATTCGTCGTCAAGGCGGACGACAGGACGACGGACCTCCACGGCGTCCTCTACAAGCCCCACGATTTCGACCCCGCCAAGAAATACCCCGTCATCGACAACATCTACGGCGGCCCCGCTCGTACCCAAGTCCCGAGGTCGTTCACCGAGGGGACGTGGCCGCGCGCCCTCGCCCAAGCGGGCTTTCTCGTCATGGTCGTCGATAACCGGGGGACGCCGGGACGAAGCAAGGCCTTTCATGATGTCGCCTTCCGGAATTTCGGCAAATTCGAAATCCCGGACCACGTCGCCGTCCTCAAGCAGCTCGCCGCGGCGCGGCCCTATGTCGATGCGAGCCGGGTCGGCATCTTCGGGGGATCCTGGGGAGGATATTACACCCTTCGGGCGATGCTGACCGCGTCCGAAGTCTATCGGGCGGGCGTTTCTTACTTCCCCGTCGCGGACCTCGTCGATCACATTCCCGTGGCCGAGCGGACCATGGGACTGCCGGGCGACAATCCGGACGGATATGCCCAGGCTTCCAACCTCAAGCTGGTCGAAAAGCTCCAAGGCGACCTTCTCCTCATCGGGGGGACGAGCGACATCAACGCTCCTCTGACGGCGGTTATGAAAATGGCTGAGGCGCTGATCAAAGCCGGAAAGCGGTTCCGGATGCTCGTCATGCCGGAGCAGAATCACGGCCTGGGGATGAGTTTCAGCGTCGCCAAGGACGGAACGATTTCCCTGCGCGGAAGCGCGGGTTTTCTCTACGAAGCCGCGAGGACGCACTTCCAGGCGTCTCTGCTGAAGCGGTAAAGTTGGGGGACACTTTAAAGTGTCCTCCATCGTCATTTTGAGTGAGACGCCGTCGTTCATTCGTATTTTAGGCTCTTGACGGGGTCGGTCCGGGCCGATTTGACGACCTGGGAGCCGACGGACACGGCGGCGATGAGGGCCGCGGCCAGCCCGCTCGCGAGAAAGAATCCGGCCGAAAGGCCGGTCCGGAAGGCGAACCCCTGGAGCCAACGGCCGGCCAGCCAATAGCCGGCGGGCCAGGCGACGACGGCGGCGACGGCCACCCATTTCAAGAATTGGCCGCCCAGGATCCAGACGATGTGAGAAATCCGGGCTCCGAGGACCTTGCGAATCCCGATCTCCTTGGTTCTTTGCTCGGTCACGTAGGCGGCCAGGCCGAACAAGCCCAGGCAAGAGACGAAGATCGCCAGGCCCGAAAAGATCGCGACGATCTTCCCGGCCCGAACGTCTCCCTGGTAGAGGCTGTCGATCCGCTCATCCAGGAAGCCGTATTCGAAGGGAATGGGAGGGCCGAGCTCGTCCCAGCTCGCCCGGAGAAAAGGCAGGAGCTTTTCTATTTGGGGAAGATTGATCCTCACGAAAAGATACGGCCGCCGGGTCGAATTGACGGCCTCCGGGAGGAGATAGCCCATCGGTCGGACGTCCCGGTGAAGCGATTCGAAGTGGATGTTCTCCATGACGCCGATGATCGTGTAGGTTCCCCGCGTCGACCAGATCTGGAGCTTCTTCCCGACCGGCTCGGGAAGCCCGAAATAGTCGGCCGCCTTGCGGTTGATGACGACGGCCTCCTTGTCCGAGGGAAATTCCCGCGACAGGAAGCGCCCTTCGGCCATGCGGACGTCGAGGACGCCGGCGAAATCCTGGTCGCAGGACAGGAAATTCATGTTCAGCGGCCGCTCCCGGCCGATGCCCTCCACCCCGATCCCCCAATTGACCGTGCCTTGGCCCGGAATCGCCCGGGCCGCCGAAACCCCGGCGACGGCGGGATTCTGCTTGAGCTTTTCCATGTAGCCGTCGAGCCGGCCGCCCAGGATTTCGGCGTTGCGGACGATGATGACCTGGTCCTTGTCGAATCCGAGGTCCCGGCTCTTGACGAAGTCCAGCTGGCCGGAAATCACGAGCGAGCCGAGGATGAGGAGGATGGACATGGCGAATTGAAAGACGACGAGGACATGGCGGAGGTGAAGGGCCCCGCGCCTCTTCCCGGCGAGGGCGGACCCTTTGAGCACGTCGGCCTGCCGGATGGAGGAGAGGTAAAAGGCCGGGTAGAGCCCGGCGATAAACCCGACGGCCAGGGCCAGGCCCAGCAAGCCCGGGATGACGGCCGGGTCGCTGAAATAGGGGAGGGAGAGGGCCTTTCCGGTCACATTCCTGTAGAGCGGCAGGACAAGCTGGATGATGCCGACGGCCAGGACGAGGCCGAGAAGGCTGAGGAGGATCGATTCCCCCAGGAACTGACGGACGAGCTGGCTCCGAGTGGAGCCGACGGTTTTCCGGATGCCCACTTCCCTGGCCCGGCGGGCCGAGCGGGCCGTCGACAAGTTGACGAAATTGACGCCGGCGATGAGGAGGACGAGAAAGGCGATCCAGCCGAAGAGCTTGACATAGGCCCTGTTCCCGTTGGGCTGATTGCCCGTGGCCAGGTCCGAATCCAGGTGGATTTTAGCGACCGGGACGAGAGTCCAGACCCAGGGCATATGGGGCTGGCCGCCCGCCGCGTCGTTGAGCTCGAGCTCGACGAGCGTTTCCTCCATCTGCATCCGGGTCACTCCCGGCCTGAGGAGGAGATAGGTCGAGAAATTGTTGCTCGTCCACCCTTGTTCCTCCCCGGTGAAGAAGGTCGACATCGAGATGAGGAGGTCGAAGCGGAAGTGGGAATTTGCGGGGACGTCCCTGACGACGCCCGTGACCTTGAGGAGACGCGTCCTGTTCGCGACCTGGATTTCGAGCTGCCGGCCGAGGGGATTTTCCCCGTCGAAGGATTTGGCCGCCAGAGACTCGGAGAGGACGGCCGTGTGGGTTCGCTCAAGGCGGTCTTGGGGTCGCCTTGGACGAGCGGAAAGGAGAAGATGTCGAAGAGATACGGCTCGGCGCCGTAGACGTCGGCGACCTTGAGTCCGGATTCGCCTTTTTTCAGGTACGTGTCCCCGAGAGGCCCAAAAAACTGGGTGACGGATTCGGCCTGGGGATATTTCGTCCGGAGCGTCCGGGCCAGGATCGAGGGCGTTCCGAGCTGGTGGATCCGGGAATCGCCCTTGTTCGACCAATCGGCGGTTATTCTGTAAATGCGGTCGGCCTGGGCGTGATAGTGGTCGTAGCTCGATTCGTCCCGGACATAGAGGAAGATGAGCACGCTCGCGGCGATGCCGATGGCCAGGCCGAGGATGTTGATGAACGAATAGGCCTTGTTCTTGAGGAGGTTTCGCCAGGCGATTTTCAGGTAGTTTTTCAGCATGCGGATTCTCCAGCGGTCCCTTCAAAGGAGAATAATGATTTTGACCCGGAAAGGTTCCTCGCCGACGCAAACTCCTCAGGACGAGGTTTTTTTGCGCTTCCTCATCCAGAAGAAATAGAACGGAATCCCCGTGGCGATGAAGGCCACATCCTCGAGCGACCTCCGCCAGTCCGTCGCCGCCCGAAAGACCAGGAAGGCCGCGATCCCGGCCAGGAAAACGGCCGGCAGGACGGGATAGAGGGGGACCCGGTAGTAATCCCCTCCCGTCCCCGCGGCTCCTCGCTCCCCTCTCCGCATCTTGAACAGGGCGAGGGCGTTCAGGGCCCAAAAAATGAGGACGCCGAAGGCCATGCCGGCGACGATGACCTCGAAGGTCCCCCTCAAGAAGAGGATGACGACGGCCCAAACGCAGTGGGCGGCGATGGCCCGGGAGGGCGTCCGGAACCGCGGATGGATGTGGTCCAGCCATCGGAAAAAAAGCCCGTCCCTGGCCATGGCGTAGTAGGCCCGGGTGGCGGTCATCATCGTCCCGTTGATGCTGCTGGTCGTCGAGGCGATGACGAGGAGGGAGACGAAGACCGCCCCGGCTTCTCCGGCCAGCTTGACCGCCGCGGCCGCGGCCACGACCGTGTTCCCCCGGACGCCCTCCATCCCCAGCGTCCGGTGGTAGACGAAGTTCGCCAGGACGTAGAGGACGACGACCGCGGCGATGCCCAGGAGCAGACTTGTCGGAATGGTTTTTCGGGGGTTCTTCATTTCGCCCGCCGAATATCCCAGGCGCTCCATTCCCGTGTGGGCGAAGAACACCATCAGGAGGGCGGCGATGAGGTTGCCGGCCGCGCCCAGGGGCATGGTCGGATCGGCCCGAGCGGAGAGAAGGCTCGGGTGCCCTCGAGACAGCAGCCATCCGCCGAGGACAAAGAGGAAAAGTCCGAAGGTCTTGAAAAAGGCGGCCGCTTTTTGGAAGAGGCTGGCCCTCCGGATGCCGACGTAATTCAGCCCGCCCAGGAGAAGGATCACGGCGACCGCCGTGAGCTTGTGGGCGGGGCCGCGGAGAGGGACGAATTTCCCGAGGTAGTCGGCGGTGATGAGAGCCAGACCGGCGGCCGGGCTCGTCCGGATGATGAAAAGCTGTGCCCATCCGAAGATGAATCCGGCGAAAGGCCCGAACGCCCGGCCGAGATAGACATACTCCCCGCCGGCCTCGGGAAGGCGCGTCCCCAGTTCGGCATAGATCAGGCCCCCGATGTAGACGAAGATCCCGACGGCGACCCAGAGGAGGATGATCTGGTCGAAGGCCCCGAGGTAGCCGGCGATGATCTGGGGCGTGGAATAGATCCCTGCGCCGATCGTTATGCCGAGGACGATGGCCACGCCGTCGGCCAGGCCCAGCGTCCGGAGAAGACCCGGCCGGCCGGTTTCGGCGGCGGAACCCTCCGCGTTGCGCATCGATGCTTCGTGTTTTCTCTTTCTACTTGGTCCGAGCTTCGGCGCGGGCCAGCCTCAGGGCCGATCCGGCCGAAAATTCCTTGAAGTAGACGGCGAACCGTTCGGCCTCGGCCGAGGGAAGGTCGTCGAGGTTCCGGGCCCAGCGGAAGGAGATCGGCTGGTACCATAGCTCGGCCCGGACGGTGAACGGCCCGGCGGCTTCCCCGACCTTGACGGCGTAGCGAATCCGGTCGCTCCCGCCCGTGAAGTCCGCGTCGGACGCCGCCCTCCCTTTGACGCTGATGTCCTTGTCCGCGGCGGCCTTGTCGAAGCCGAGGGGGAGGATGCGGTTGTCCTTGAGGTAGTGAGTCGCGGCCAGGAGGACGGTCGTCACCTTGTCGCCGGGGGCTCCTAGGATCGCTTCATAGACCTGGACCTCACCGGGGTCCCGGATCTCGGCGTAATGGGGCTCGAATCGGGTGCCGTCCGCGTCGTTGTCGTTGCCGATGATCGATCCGTCGGGATTCATCCGGCCGGACTCGAAGACCGGGTCGCCGTGCCGGTCAAGGACGGTGAGATGAATCCAGGCCCGGCGGGAGGGATAGGCCGTGGGGAGCTTGTGACCGGCCAGGTTCTTGACCGCGACCTCGGCGCGGAGGACGCCGTCCTCGATTCGGAGCTCTCCGATCGTCAGTTCGGCCGAGGACGTTTCAAGGTGGGAGGCCGTCCGGGCGGAGACCGTGGCCAGCTCGAGGGGCTCGGCCGCGATTCCCAGCTCGTCGCGGTGGCGGTTGAGGATTTTGGGCATGAAAAAGTTGCCGCCCCGGAAGACATGCCGGGAGAAATCCTGGCGCGGCTTTCCCAGGGTCGAGGAAATGGGCATCTCGCCCTCGACCGCGGGCATGTGGCAGGACGTGCAGCCGCGCCGGCTGGCATAAGAGCTGTGCTTCCATTCGAGATACGGGACTTGCTCGGGGAGCTCGCCGACGACCTCGCCCTTTTCGTTGAAGGCATGGGTGTAGAGGGTATGGCAGGAGGCGCAGAGCTCGGAGCTTCCGATATGGTCGGCCTGTTCGGGCGCGAAGCCGGAGGAGGACATCATGGCTTGGCGGCGCCTCTCGTCCGCCTCGTGCGGGCCGAAGATTTTGCGCCGGCCGGCGGGGGTCTTGGCGTCGACGACGAACCCGGCGATGAAGCTTTCCCTCGTGCCGAGCCTCTCCCGGCCGATCTGGTGGCACATCGCGCATGAGACGCCGTCGACGGCCAGGGCCTGCTCCTCCCCTTTCACGGGGACGACGGGGAGAAGGGCGAAGACCCGGCCCAGGCCTCCCTCCGCCTTGGCTTGGTAGCGCATCATGGGCATGTGGCAGGCCGAGCACTCATGCTCGATGGCCGCCGCCACGGTGGGGTGGGCCAGCGTTTCGCGGCGGATGGAGGCCTGCCAGTAGGGATCCCGGGCCGAGTTGGCCATCATCGAGGCCCGCCAGTCGGTCCCGATCGAGACGTCTTCTCCCCGCGGCGTCACCAGGCCGTTGTGGCAGGCGAGGCAGCGGTCCGAGGTGATGAAGAGCTGGGGAATCCCGACGGCGGCGGCCCCGAGGCCGGCCAGAGCGAGCGAGACGAGGAGGAGCGCGAAGCGATGTCGTTCCATGTTCTCACCATCCATCGAAGAAAGCCCCGTCGAACCAGTCCCAGATGAGGTAGGCCAGGACCGTGAAATTCCGGCCTTTCGTCTCGTTCAAGGGAAGCCGGACGCCGAGGTTGAACATGATGTGCTGCCGCTTGTTGAGCGTCACCTGGACCTGGGGCACGACGTCGAAGAGGGCCTTTTCTCCGGCGGCGAGCTCCTTGGCGGCCAGAAATTCGATCATCGGCGACCAGGTCCGTCCGTAGGGCTTGAAGTTGATCGACCGCCCGACGGCGACCCGGAGGAAAGCCTCGTTTTCCGCCTTCTCCTTCCGGAAGGGGAGCTCCATCCCGGCTTGGGCCTGGAGAAAGAAGTCGGCGGGCAGGAGCTGGCCGTAGGCGAGGAACGGCTCCAGGACGAAGGTCCCCTTGCCGAATCCCGAGGACTCGTCTCCCGTCGGCAGGATGAGCTCCGCGACGCCGCTCAGGATCGCGCCGCGCCGGATGTCATGATAGAAGGCCCTTTTCACGGCCACGGCGGCGTCGCCCAGGCTCGCTCCCCATTCCGTCGCCGTGCCGGGAGGCGCCGTCATCCGCTCGCTCCAGCCGTAGGGAAGGACGACCTCCCACATATTCCGCGGCCCGAAGCGCTTCTCGTAGATGATTTTCCCTATGATGGAATCCATTTTTTCGCTCAC
>VGJF01000099.1 GCA_016867585.1 Candidatus Aminicenantota bacterium
AGGAGATAAGCCCGGCTGTCGCCGACATTGGCCACGCTCGCCCTCCGCCTTTCGACCACGGCGGCGACGAGGGTCGTCCCCATGCCGAGAAGGCCGGTTTCGGCGGCCGCTTTCTCGAAGATCGCCCGGTTGGCTTTCTCAAACACGCCCCCCAAAGCGGATTTCACGTCCGGGCGCGGTTTTGTTCCCGCCCAAACCGTAAGATCCCGCTTGAGGATGTCGACGGCCAACCGGCTGGCCACGGCGCCGCCGGCGTGGCCGCCGATCCCGTCGGCCACGGCCAGGAGGAAGAGGTCGTCCCCTCCGTTGGCCGGCCCGAGGTTCAAAAGGATGAAATTGTCCTCGTTGGCTTCGCGGACTCGGCCGGTATCGCTGAGCCCGAAGGCGTCAATAATCATTCCTTTTTGAAGAGGAGGACGGTCCGGCCCATTTCGAGAAGCGTTCCGTTTTCGATCACCATCGGACCGGTCAGGGGTTGCCCATTGATCCGGGTCGGGTTGGTCGTGCTCTCGTTGGCGACGGTGAACTGCTTCTTGGCGTTATCGAAGTAGATCGAGGCCTGCTCCTTGGAGACGGTCTCGTCGTTGAGCTCGATGTCGTTCTTTCTGGTGCCGGGCCGCCCGATCGTCGTCACCTGCTGATGGAGGGTGAACTCCTTGCCCTTATCGGGCCCCTTGTCGATAACGATGTCGGCCCCCAGGCTGAGAAAGACCTGGGTTTTAGCCGGCCCGGCCGCCGGCGGGGGCACTGCGCCCGTGGGCATTTTCATCGTCTTGGCGGGTTCGGCCGCCGGCGGCGGAGGCGGGGGGGCGTAGGTCGGAGCGGCGGCCGGACGGGCCTGCGGCCGGATCGTCCCGGCCGGGACGGCCGCCCGCCGCGGCTTCGTCAGCAGGACGATGAAGGTGATGAGAAGGATCAGGAAGACGACTCCCGCCCCGATGAGAAGATATAGGGTCGTCGAGGCCATCCCGGGCGCCGTCCGGCTCAATTCCTTCATGATCGGGACGTTGGCCGCCGTCGGGTCCTGGATGATGACCCCGGTGACCTTGAAGTTCCGGCTGATCGGCGGGAGATCTTCGGTCCGAATCGTCAGGGGATTCGGACAGCTGTCGTCGAGCAGCGTGTAGGTGCCGCGGGTCGTGCCGGCCGGGTTCGGGATCACGGCTTGGACCTGGCCGGTGACGGTGACCGTCGTGTTCCAGAACCGGGCCGGGTTCGTCAGGATGTCCAATATCCAGGTCGATTGGGCGAAGGCCGAGGTCGTCGCCGCCATCGAGAGGGCGACGGCCGAAAGGCCCACCAAGACACACCGTTTTGTCATGACCTTCCTCCTCCTTAAGACATCTGCCGTTGTATGCTATCCGCAATGCCGGCCTTTGTCAATGAACGGAACCCGTCCTCAAATCGCCGATAAAATGGGGGCGGCATTCCGGGAGGGGATCCCGGGGCGAGCCGGCCCGGATCCGGAAAAACCGGTTCTCAGCGGCGCTGAAGGCGGACGTTGGCCCCGAAGGATCCGCTGAGGGAAATCAGGGTGTCGCGCTCCAAACCGAAGACGATCGACCGCCGGTCGGAGGAGATCGTCTCGGACTGGACGTTGACCCGGACGGTCTGGCCGTCGATGTCGGTCCAACGCCCCTTGAGGACATTCGTCCGGCCCCGGGCCGTTTCGATCGTCAAGCGGGCGGTTCCGTCTCCGAATAACTCGATTTCCATGGGGGGCGAAGGGACGTCGCGGTAGAACGTGCCGACCCAAGGGCTCGACGAGGTTTCCTGACCGGCTCCCTGGCCGCCCGACAGGGCGGCGGGCACGTGAGGGCTGAGATAGATCCTCCGGACTTGGCCGATGGGAACGACCGATCCGCTCTGGAGGATGAAGGTCTGCTTATCGCGGTCGAAATCGATGAGTCGGCCCGAGACGACGTCGTCGTTGCGGAGAAAAAGATAATGCCTCCCCTCCCGGATCTGCTTTCGCTCGGCGGGGAAATCCCAGGCGTCGTTGATGAAGTTCATCATCCAGATTTCGCTCAAGGGATACTCGCCGCCGCCCTCGGTGGCGACGAACTCCCGGACCCGGGAGATGGCCTTGAAGCCGTCGATGACCGAATCGCCGTTGGTCAAAAAGATCGTGACCTCGCCGAGCCGCATCCGGGTCTGGCCCGACCCGAGGGAGAATATGGCCGCGACGAGGACGCCCAGAGCCAACACATGCCTGCGCCTCATGGGAACCTCCTTTCTGGAACTCGGCTTTATTGTAGCACACAACCGGCGCAGAATCGAACAGCGCCGCCATTCCGGCCCCGCTCCCTCCGGCGATTTCGGGGTTCGCCGTTGACGCCGGCCGGGAGGACGGCTAAAATCCGGGCGATGAACCTGTCGGTCGTCGATTGGGCGATCGTTGCGGCCGTGGCCGCCGTCCTCATCGCGTCGGTCCTGGCCAGCAAGGGTCTCATGCGGAGCGTGTCCGATTTCCTGGCCGCCGGACGGACGGGGGGGCGCTATCTCATCAGCCTGTCCCAGGGGACGGCGGCTCTGGGGGCCATCACCATCGTCGGCATGCTGGAGATGAATCACATCGCCGGCTTCAACCTTCGCTGGTGGGAAATGGCCATGGCCGTCGTCCTCGTCGCGATCAGCGTCTCGGGGTGGGTCCTCTACAGGTTCCGTCAGACCCGCTGTCTGACCATGGCCCAGTTCTTCGAGGTCCGCTACAGCCGGCGATTCCGGATTTTCGCGGGCGGGATCGCCTTCCTCTCGGGGATCATCAATTTCGGGATCTTCCCGGCCGTGAGCGCCCGGTTTTTCATCTATTTCTGCGGGCTCCCGCCCGCCCTGGACATCGGCGGTCTCCGTCTTTCGACCTTCGCCCTGCTCATGGTCGTCGTCCTGGGCGTCCCCTTGTTTTTTGTCTTGAGCGGCGGGCAGATCGCCGTCATGATCACGGATTTCCTCCAGGGCGTCTTCACGAACATCGTCTTCCTCGTCATCATCGTCGTCCTCATGCTCAAGATCGACTGGGCCCACATCTTCGCCGCCGTCTCCCAAGCCCCGCC
Organism: Candidatus Aminicenantota bacterium; assembly: GCA_016867585.1. GTDB lineage: Bacteria > Acidobacteriota > Aminicenantia > Aminicenantales > UBA4085 > JAAZPG01. The sequence continues at coordinate 3,054 of VGJF01000099.1, forward strand.
CGAGGCCTCTCTCATCAACCCTTTCCGGACGAGCAGCACGAAGGATTACAACTTCTGGTATTTCCTCATCGGCATGGTCGGCGTCGTTTACGGCAAGCTGTCCTGGCAGGGCACCCAGGCCTACAACGCCTCGGCCAAGAGCGCCCACGAGGCCAAGATGGGCGACGTCCTCATGAATTGGCGGAACATTCCCCAGTGGGGGCTTTTCCTCGTCTTTGTCCCGGTCGCGGCCATCGCATTCCTCCGCCATCCCGACTTCGGAGCGGCCGCGGCGGGAGCGAAATCGGTCCTGTCCGGAATCGGCAACGAAGCCGTCCGGAGCCAGGTCACCGTCCCGGTGGCCTTGAGCCGTCTCCTCCCGACCGGCCTGATGGGCGCCTTCGCCTCGGTCATGCTGGCCGCTTCGATCGCCTGCCACAGCACCTACCTCCATTCCTGGGGGTCGATCTTCATCCAGGATATCGTCCTCCCTCTCCGGGGCCGGCCGCTCCCCTCCGACACGCATATCCGCCTCCTGAAGCTGGCCGGCGCGGCCGTCGCCGTCTTCGTCTTTTTTTTCAGCCTCCTCTTCGAGCAGAGCGAGTACATTTTCCTGTTCTTCGCCGTCACCGGGGCGATTTTCGCCGGCGGGAGCGGGGCCGTCATCATCGGCGGGCTGTACTGGAAGCGGGGCACGACGCCCGCGGCCTGGGCCGCGATGCTGACCGGTATGACGACCGCCGTGGGAGGGATCGTCATCCGCCAGGTCGATCCCGGCTTCTCCGTGAACGGTCAGATGTTCTGGGGATTGGCCATGGCCGCGGCCAGCGTCGTTTATGTCCTTGTCTCCTTGGCCGCGGGGCGGGGACGGGCGTTCGACATGGACCGCCTTCTCCACCGGGGGGCCCATCTCATCACCGGGGAGGTCCGGATCGTCGACCCGGTTCCCCTCAGGGGATGGAAAGTCCTGGGGATGGGACGGGAATTCACTCCGTTCGACAAGGTCATTTTTCTCGCGACCTACGCCTGGACGTTCGGCTGGGCGGCCGTCTTCGTCGCCGGGACGATCCTCAATCTCGTCGGGACGGTCGGCAACGAAGCCTGGATGGGATTCTGGAAGACATACGTCCATATCTATCTCGGAGCCTCGGTCGTCGTCATCGTCTGGTTCACCGCGGGAGGGATGGTCAACCTTCGGGACATGATCCGGACCTTGAAGATTATGAAGCGCGATCCTCGCGATTCGGGTTTCGTCGATCAATGATAAAACTCCATACGGGGAGACATGACATATTTGTCCTTCAAAGTGGGCCAATAAGTCATGTGTCTCCGCTGTGCTTGAAATGCGGTTCGTATCCGCCATCTTCAGGGGGAGGACGGACGTGACGTACGGGCGCTTTTCGGCCGACGGCCGGGAATATCTCGTCACCAACGTCGCGACGCCGAGTCCCTGGATTAATTATCTCTGCAACGGCCGGTATTTCGCCACGATCTCGGGCAACGGCGGGGGGATCAGCTATTTCCGGAGCCCCCTTCACGGACGCGTGACCCGCTACCGGATCAACGACGTCCCTCCCGATCGGCCGGGGAAATACATCTACGTCAGAGACGCTGATTCGGGGGCAATCTGGACCCTGACCTGGCAGCCGGTCGGGAGGGACGTCGGGGCTTATCGAACGGCCCATGGTTTCGGCTACTCCCGGGCCGAGGCCGCGGTCGAGGGGATTGCCTCGTCGGTCCTCTTCTTCGTCCCTCTCGATGACGACCGCGAGATCTGGCGAGCGACGCTACGGAACACGTCGGGCCGCCGGCGGCGGCTTTCGGCGTTCGGCTATGTCGAATTCGCCCTCGGACACGCCCTCGTCGACCTCATCAACCAGTGCGACGACCAGCATTTCAACCGGGTGAGATTCGACCCGGCCCTCAACAGTTTGTTCGCGACGAAAACCTATTGGGTCACGGAGACCAGGGGAACCCAGCACCAGGAAAACAAGGAATGGGACCGCTGGGCGTTTTTCACCGTCAACCGTCCGGCCGCCGCCTTCGAAACGCGGAGGGAACGGTTCCTCGGGCCCTACCGGAACGAGGCCAATCCCCTGGCCGTCGAGGCCGGCCGGCTATCCTCGCGGGAGACGGATTTCGGAAACGCCGTCGGCGCCCTCCAGGTCGACCTCGAACTCGAAGCCGGGCAATCCGAAGAGTTGATTTTTTCTTTGGGCGTCATCGCCAAACAAGATTTCGAAGCGGCCAAAGCCGGCCTCGTCCGGAAATATCAAGATCCGGCCGAGGTCGAGACCGCTTTCGGGAAGGTCAAGGCGTCTTGGGATGCCTATCTCTCCTTCACCCGGGCCGAGACGCCCGACCCGGACGTCAACGTCTTTCTGAACGGCTGGTCGCCTTACCAGGCCAAGGTCGCCTTCGACGTCGGCCGGGTGGCCAGCTTCTATTACTGGGGCATCGGCCGCGGCTTCGGATACCGAGATACCGCCCAGGACGCGATCGCCGTCGTCATCGCCGACCCCGGAAAGGCGAGGGATCGGATCGGCCTCCTGGCCCGCCAGATGCGGCGAGACGGGAAGGTCTACCATCATTTCTACGGCGACGGGCAGGGCGAATTCACTCGGCACTGCGACGACCCTCTCTGGTTCCTCCTGGCCGTGACCGAGGTTGTCAAAGAAACGGGGGATTTCTCCCTCCTCGACCGCGATGAGCCGTTCCTCGACGGCCCTCCCGGCTCGATCCTCGACCATCTCTTTGCCGTCTTCGAGTTCGCCCGAGGCAACTCGGGCCGTCACGGTCTGCCCGTTTTCGGCCGGGGCGACTGGAACGACACCCTCGACTACATCGGCGGCGAAGACGGCGGGGAGAGCGTCTGGGGAGGGATGTTCACCGCGGCCATGCTTGACAGACTGGCCGATCTTCTCCAGGCGGCGGGGCGGCCGGAACGTCGGACCGAGGTCATCGAGCTCCGCGACCGGCTTCGCCGGGCCGTCGAAACACACTGTTGGGACGGGGAATGGTACATCCGCGCCTTCGGCGAGGGCGACCGCAGGATCGGCTCGCGGGAAAACGCCGCCGGAAAAATCTTCATCAACACCCAGAGCTGGGCCGTCATCGCCGGCCTGCCGGATCGTGCCCGGCTCGTCCAGGCCCTGGACAGCGCCGCGAAGCATCTCGATTCGGCCTTCGGCCCCAAGATCTGCGCTCCCGCTTTCCGGGAGATCGACCCCAAAATCGGCCTGATCACCCGCTGCGTTGGGGGAAAGAAGGAAAACGGGGCCGTCTTCTGTCACCCGGCGGCCTGGCTCATCCAGGCCGAGTGCCTCCTCGGCCGCGGCGAGCGGGCCTTCCATTACTATCGGACGCTCTTGCCCAACCGCGTCGATTCCGACCTCTTCGTCGCCGAGCCATACGTCTACTCCCAGTACATCACCAGCGACGAACACGAGAGCCCCGGCCGGGCCAGCCACTCCTGGCAGACGGGTTCGGCCGCCTGGATGTACCGCGTCGCCTACGATTTTATCCTCGGCATCCGGCCGGCCTACGAAGGGCTGATGATCGACCCGGTCGTCCCCGCCTCGTGGAAAAGGTTCCGGGCCGAGCGCGTCTTCCGCGGGACGCGCTACTTCATCGAAGTCGAGAATCCCGGCGGCGTCGAATCCGGGATCGCTTCGATCGAAGTCGACGGCCGCCCGATGGAAGGGAATATCGTCCCGCCCTCCGATAAACCCGAATGCCGCGTCCGCGTGGTCCTGGGCCGGCGTCTCTCATAACGTTTTCCCCGAATGAGGGGTAGAGTATTGACGAGGAGGGAAAAATGCCCGCCGCAATCCGCTTCATCCTGGCCGCGATTCTGGCGTTTGCCGGCCTTTTCCAAGAGCGGGCCAATCCCAAAACGCCTCTCCATCCGAATCCCGGCCGCATCCTCAAGCTCGCCGAAGAGTTGAGAATTCCCGGCGAAGGCGAAGGATACTATTTCGAGGGGGCCCGGGATCTTAAAATCGACTCCTCCGGCAACCTCTTCATCTGCGATTCCTGGAGCTCGGCCCGGAAGGCGCACCTGCCGAAATTTTCGCCGGACGGGAAGTTTGTCAAGGACCTCTATCGCCAGGGCGAGGGGCCGGGCGAGATTCTATCGTCCTTTGATTTCGCCGTGAGCGGCGGGGATCTCTTCATCTTTGACAACATGAAACGGAAAATCGTCGTCATGGACACGGACGGAAATTTTAAGGCGGAGTTCAAGAAGGAAACTTCGCCGTTCAACGAATTGTTGGGAACGCATGGAGAGTGGCTCGTTTTTTCCCGCAGGGACTCCCCCCTCGAAAGAAAGACATCGCGTCTCTATGACGTCAATAACGTCCTCGTCCTCGTTTCGAAGGACGGAAAAAGCGAAAAGGAATTGGCCTCGATCTCGAATCGGGAGTTCTATATCTCCCCGGCCCAGGGCGGAGGGAGGATGGGCTGGGACCCCTTCGAGGCGATCATCGGGAATGACCGGCTGTATGTCTCGTCGACCCAGAAATATCTCATCCGGGTTCTCGACCTCGCGACGGGAAAGACCGTTTCCTCGTTCAAAAGGGATTATCCCCGCGTCGACCACGCCGCCCGCGACTGGGAGAAGAAATTCATCTCCCAATACAACGCCCCCAAGCGCGAATACGAAAACGACGTCGCCGCCCTGTTCTTCGACGGAAAAATCCTGTGGGTTCAGACCTCGACCGAAACCAAGGAAAAAGGCGTCCTCTACGACCTCTTCGATCCGGACGGCCGTTTCCTCGACAGCTTCCATGTCAACCTCAAGGGGCGCGTCCTGAGAATCGACGGTGAATTCCTCTACGCCTCAATTCGCGATCCCAACGACCTCCCCCTCCTCGTCAAATACCGGATCGCCGAACCCGTGGGCGCCCGTTAAAGGGCGATGCCCCCTCGTCGACAAACTCCTGAAATGAGGATAGAGTGGACGCGTCTCCCGATTAAATAATTTCGAGAGAGTCGCGGTCGGGGAGCTTCGGGAACTTGGCGTGCGGCTCGGCCTGGTACCAGAAGGCGACCGAGGCGATGTCGTCCTGGAGAGGCAGATAGCGGCCTCCCGACCTCCATCCCAAGGCCTGGATCGTGACCCTCAGGTCCTTCTCGAAACGGATGGGGTCCATGATGTGCCAGCGGTAGAGGCCGAACCTCTGCTGGACGTCGTAGTGGCCGTCGCCGCGGATGACCTGGGCCAGCCCGCTGTAGGGCGTCGTGTGCTCGGTGTACTGGACCGTGCCGTCGGGCCGCTTGGTGTCGAAGTCGTAGGACCCGCAGAAATAGTCCTCGGTTCCCGTCCCGCAGATCGTCGGGAACTTGTCGTCCCCGTCGAGGTAGAATTTGATCTCGCCCTCGCCCCACCAGCCGTTGTTGTTGACGCCCCAGGCCATGTACGTTCCGACGTAATGGCCCCAGCCCTTGACGCCGTCGAGGATCGTGTAGACGTCTTTGTAAGGCAGGGGGTTCGTCCGCCGGAACTGGGCGTGGAAGTAGGCCGCGTCGGCCGGGACCTCGGTCAGGGTGTAGTTGATCTGGTAGTAGATCGTGAAGTTGTCGTCGGCCAGGTTCTCGAGGGTGATCTTGAAGCCCTTCCGGAAGGGCATCTCCCAGTAGGAGTTGAAGGCGCTGCCGGGATTGACGCAGACGGCCAGGGACGAGATCTGGGCGTAGCGCCCCCATCCGCAGGCGAAGAAATCGCCGATCGGGCATTCGACCGACGGTTCGGTCTCCCCGTCCCAGTAGAAGCGGATGATGGCGTAGCGCCACGTTCCGGCCGGGGTGCACCAGATCTGCTGGATGGCCCCCTCGCCCTTGACGTCGGCCATGACGAAGGTCTCCTTGGGCTTGATCCGGACATAAGGCGACACCTTCCATCCCTGGCCGAGGTCGCGGGCGGCGTTGAGGGCCGGCCCGTCGACCGACATCCCGGCCTTGCCTTTCTCTCCGGTGAAATTCTCGGGGCTGATCGAACGGGTCGCGGCCCGCGACAAGCGGCTCAAATTGCCCAGGTTCAAGCCCAGCCCGTTGAAAGGCTTGGGAGGATCCTGGGCGGCCAGGAAGGCCATCGCCGCGACGAGGATGAGCCCGGTCCTGATGACGGTCTTTTTCATGAAATCCTCCTTTGAAAGGAAATCGTCATTGACAGGATTTATAGGGGGAGGCCGGGCGATTGTCAAGAAACTCCGGCTCGGCGATAATGGACGGGAAAGGCGGACCCATGATCAGGCACCACAAGAATCCCATCCTGACGCGGAGGGACATTCCCGAGATTCCGCCCCGTCTCCGCGATGTGAGCTCGGTCTTCAACCCGGGGGCGGTCAAGGCCGGCACGGCCTACCGCCTTCTCCTCCGGGTTCAAGACAGGTCGCGCGAGACCTATCTTGTGCCGGCCCACAGCCGCGACGGCGTTTCCTTCCAGGTCGAGCCGCGGATCGTCGAATTCGCCGGTCTGGAGCGGCTCGGCCGGCGCGTCTATCATGTCTACGATCCACGAATAACCCGGCTCGAGGCGGCCGACCACGTCATGTTCGCCATAGACACGGACGACGGCTGCCGGCTCGGCCTCGGGCGGACGACGGACTTCGACCGGTTCGAGTTCCTCGGCTTGGCGGCCGACGACAACACCCGGAACGGGGTCCTCTTCCCCGAGAAAATCGGCGGCCGCTATCTCCGCTTTGACCGGCCGAACACCGCCCGCCGCGCCGGCGGCCCGGCCTCGGGGAGCGCGATCCGGCTGTCCGAGTCCGACGACCTCCTCGCCTGGCGGGAAGTCGGACCGGTCCTCCAAGGACGGTTCCACTACTGGGATGAGTTCATCGGTTCCGGTCCGCCTCCGGTCAAGACTCGCGCGGGCTGGCTCCATCTCTACCACGGCGTGGCCACCCATTTCGGCAGCGCCAGCGTCTACCAGGCCGGAGTCGCCCTTCACGACCTCCGGGACCCTTCCAAGGTCCTGGGCCGATGCCGGCGCAACATCCTCGAACCCCGCGAAATCTACGAGATTGCCGGCCAAGTCCCCAACGTCGTTTTCCCGAGCGGAATGATCGTCGAGGAATTCGACGAGGATGGTTTCGCCCGTCCCGAGAGCGAGGTCAAGGTCTACTACGGGGCCGCCGACACGGCCGTCGGACTCGCCGCGACGACCGTGTCGGCCCTTCTGGAAGCCGCCCGGGAGGATGAGATTCCGCAATGCCGATGACCAGCCGGGGACGCGTCCGTAGGGCGATTCGTTTCGAGCGACCCGACCGGGTCCCCATTTCCCACGCCGTCCTCCCGGCGGCCCAGCTCAAATACGGCCCGGCCCTGGCGGAGATCCTGGCCGAATACCGCGAGGATTTCGGCTGGGATTACGCCGACGACCTGCCCCTCGAACAATTCTCCCCCCAGTACAAGCCGGGCCGCAACACGGACGACTTCGGGACGGTCTGGCAGGTCGAATGGGCCGGCGTGTGCGGGATTCCCGTTTCCTGGCCCGTCCCCGACCTCGACGGCTACGACAAGTATGTCTGGCCGGCCGGCTTTTCCGCCGGTCCTCCGGCCGGCCGCCAGTACAGCGGCCACATGTGCGGTTTCGACGACCGGTGGTACGCCCGGGGAGGCTGGTTCACCTACTTCGAACAGATCCAGCAGCTCCGGGGGATGGAAAACGCCCTCCTCGACATCGCCTTCGAGCCCCGGAATTTCGGCCGTCTCCTCGACGACCTCCTGGCCTTCAACCTTCGCTGGATCGACCGCTGGGCCGCCCTCCCCTACGACGGCCTCCACTTCGGCGACGACTGGGGGGGCCAGACGAGCCTCCTCGTCAGCCCTTCGGCCTGGAGAAGAATCTTCAAGCCCCGCTACGCCGAGATGTTCCGGAGGGCCAAGGCCGCCGGCAAGGATGTCTGGTTCCACAGCGACGGCTT
>VGJF01000100.1 GCA_016867585.1 Candidatus Aminicenantota bacterium
TCAAGCCGGCGGAGCGGCGCTCGGGAAGGATGATGCCGTCCGCCCCGGCCCCCTCGGCGCTGCGGAGGATCGCCCCGAGATTCTGGGGATCCTCGATTTCGTCGAGGAGGACGAGAAAGGGCGAGGGGCCGGCGGCTTCGAGGATCGAGGCCAGAGGGGCGAATTCCTGCGGGGAGAGCTGGGCGATGACGCCCTGGTGGCGGGGGTCGATTTTGTCCAAGGCCGGCTTGGGGAGAAAAAGATGGGGGATGTGGTTGGCCCGGGCCAGGCCGACGATCGCCCCCAGGGGACGGCGCCCTTCCTCTTTCTGGAGGAAGATTTTGTTGACCCGGCCGGGAGCGGATTTCAAGATCTCGAGGAGGGCGTTGATCCGGACGATGCGCTCCATGAAATCAAAGATCCCGAAGATTACCGGCCTTCAAATCTCTATTCCTATGGACCGGTACCGAGACCCTTTCCCCTCGGCCTTCCTTAACGAAAATATGAAGACTTCCTTGAATCCGCGTCAGCTTCCAACCGCGCCTCTCGAGTAACTTCGCGAATTCCTTCCCCGTATGGGAATTCATACCGCGAGTTCCAAGACTCGGTCCGTTTTTTTCAGGCGGATGGTACGGCCTCGTATATATTTTTGATGAGCTCCTCGATCGTTTCCCCTTGGGTGGCACAGCCCGGCAGAGCGGGCACTTCAGCCCAAAAACCGCCTTCCTCGGCCTTGTGAATGATGACCTTGACTTTCATGGCGAACTCCCGAATTTCCGTTTTGGAATTATAGCAAAGTTGTTCGGAGGCGGCAAAGCGGCTATAATGGCCCGGACTTCACGGAGCCCATCGGGTTGAAAGCGGTCCTCGTCCTCGAAGACGGCAGCGTGTGGCCGGGCGAGGGCTTCGGCGCCTTCGCCAAGGCCTCGGGGGAAGTCGTTTTCAACACCGGGATGGTCGGTTACCCCGAGTCGATCACCGACCCGTCCTATCACGGCCAGATCCTCTGCCAGACCTACCCCCTGATCGGCAACTACGGCGTCTGGTCCAAGTCCTTCGAGTCCGAGAAGCCGCGGGTCTGGGGCTACATCATCAGCGAGCTCTGCGACGCGCCTTCCCACGCGACCTCGGAAAAGACCCTCGACGCCTGGGTCAAGGAGAACGGCATCCCCGGAATCTCCGGCGTGGACACCCGGGCCCTGACGAAGAAGCTCCGCCTTCACGGGGTCATGCTCGGGATCCTCGAAACCTATTACGCGAAAATCGACCTGGTCGCCCTCAAGCGCGAGGCCAAGCTCATCCCCCCGCCCGACAAGCGCCACCTCGTCGGCGAGGTCACGGCGAAGAGGGCCAAGATTTACAACAAGGACGCCCGGCGGACGGTCGTCCTCATCGACTGCGGGGTGAAGCTCGGCATCCTCCAAGGCCTCCTCCGGCGGAACGTACGGGTCGTCCGCGTCCCGGCCGACACCCCGTTCGAAAAAATCATGGGTCATGCCCCGTCCGGGGTCGTCGTCTCCAACGGCCCGGGCGACCCGAAACAGTGCGCGGCGACGATCGCCTCCGTCCGCCGCCTCCTCCAGGAAAAAATCCCTCTTTTCGGCATCTGTCTCGGCAACCAGATCCTGGCCTTGGCCGCCGGCGGGGACACGTTCAAGCTCAAGTTCGGCCACCGGAGCCAAAACCAGCCCTGCCTCGAGGAGGGGACCCGCCGCTGCCGCATCACCAGCCAGAACCACGGCTTCGCCGTCGACCCGCGGAGCCTGCCCAAGGGATGGCATCCCTGGTTCACCAACGCCAACGACGGGACGAACGAGGGCCTCCGCCACGCGACCCGCCCGTTCATGAGCGTCCAGTTCCACCCCGAGGCCTCTCCCGGCCCGGCCGACACGGAACATCTCTTCGACGCTTTCCTCTCCGAATTGAAATCGGGGGACAGGTCCACTATTTCCCCATATCCCGGAGCCGCTCGTTGAACCGAAAACAATTTCCCCCCCTGAAAAAGAAATCCGGAGGCAGCCGACGTTCTGAAAAATCGGGGAATAGAGGACCTGTCCCCCAAAAAGTCCTGCTGCTGGGGAGCGGAGCCCTCAAGATCGGCGAGGCCGGCGAATTCGACTATTCCGGGTCGCAGGCCATCAAAGCCCTCAAAGAGGAGGGCCTCGAGGTCGTCCTGATCAACCCCAACATCGCCACGGTCCAGACTTCCGATTTCCTGGCCGACAAGGTCTACTTCCTGCCCGTCACCCCGCCCTTCGTCGAGAAAGTCATCGCCCGGGAGCGGCCCGGCGGGATCCTCCTGTCCTTCGGCGGACAGACGGCCCTCAATTGCGGCATCGCCCTGGCCAAGTCAGGCGTTCTCCGCCGCTGGGAAGTTAGGGTCCTCGGGACGCCGGTCTCGGCCATCGAGAACACCGAGGACCGGGAGCGCTTCAACGCCCGGCTGGCCGAAGCGGGCCTCAAATCGCCCCGCGGCCTGGCCGCGACCTCGATCGAGATGGGGCTGAGGATCGCCAAGGAGATCGGCTACCCCGTCATGGCCCGGGTGGCCTACGCCCTCGGCGGGCGGGGGAGCGGCCTTTCCCGGAACGCGGCCGAGCTCAAGGAGGCCCTCAGGAGAGCCTTCGCCCACGCCCCCCAGGTCCTCATCGAGGAGTATCTCGAAGGCTGGAAGGAAGTCGAGTACGAGGTCGTCCGAGACGCCGACGACAACTGCATCGCCGTCTGCAACATGGAGAACTTCGACCCGATGGGCATCCACACGGGAGAGAGCATCGTCATCGCCCCCTCCCAGACGCTCTCGAACAAGGAATACCACGTCCTCCGCGAGATTTCGATCCGGGCCGTCCGCCGCCTCGGCCTCGTCGGCGAGGGCAACATCCAGTTCGCCCTCAACCCGCGGAACGGCGACTACCGGATCATCGAGGTCAACGCCCGCCTCTCCCGGAGCTCCGCCCTGGCCTCCAAGGCGACGGGCTATCCCCTAGCTTTCATCGCCGCCAAGCTCGCCCTGGGCCACAGCCTTCCCTCCCTCCAGAATTCCGTCACCAAGCGGACGACGGCCTGCTTCGAGCCCGCCCTCGACTACCTCGTCGTCAAGATCCCCCGCTGGGACCTCAAGAAGTTCCGCCGGGTCTCGAAGAAGATCGGCTCGGAGATGAAGTCCGTCGGCGAGGTCATGGCCGTCGGCCGGAGCTTCGAGGAGGCCCTCCAGAAGGCGACCCGGATGCTCCAGATCGGGATGTACGGGGTCGTCGGGAACCCCAGCTATTCCTTCACCGACCTCGAGAAAGAGCTCCGCCAACCGACCGACGAGCGCCTGTTCGGCATCGCCGAGGCCCTGAAGAAGGGCTGGACGGTCGACCGGATCCACCATCTGACGAAAATCGACCGCTGGTTCATCACCAAGATCCGGAACATCGTCGACCTCGAGGCGAATCTCCGGAATCACCGCCTGGCCGGCCTTCCCCGCGACCTCCTCACCGAGGCGAAGAAAAAGGGATTCTCGGACAAACAGATCGCCATCATGATCGGGGCCGAGGAGCTCGAGGTCCGGGCCAGGCGCGAGCGGCTGAAGGTCCGCCCGTCGATCAAGCAAATCGACACCCTGGCCGCGGAGTACCCGGCCAAGACGAACTATCTCTACCTGACCTACCACGGCTCCGAGGACGACGTCGCTTTCGAGCGCCGCAGCCGCAAGGTCATGGTCCTCGGCTCGGGCTCGTACAGCATCGGCTCGTCGGTCGAGTTCGACTGGTGCTGCGTCTCGGCCGTCCTGGCCCTGAAGAAGCTCGGTTTCGAGACGATCATGGTCAACTACAACCCCGAGACCGTCTCGACGGATTACGATATCTGCGACCGCCTCTACTTCGAGGAGCTGAGCTTCGAGCGCGTCCTCGACATCCACAAGCGGGAAAAGCCCCGCGGCGTCGTCCTCTCCATGGGCGGCCAGATCCCGAACAACATCGCCCTGAAATGCCATGCGGCCGGTATGCGCATCCTCGGGACGCCGGCCGAGTCCATCGACCGGGCCGAGAACCGATTCAAGTTCTCGAAGCTCCTCGACGGCCTCGGCGTCGACCAGCCGGCCTGGCGCGAGCTCCGGAGCGCCGCCGAAGCCGCGGCCTTCTCCCGGGCCGTCGGCTTCCCCGTCCTCGTCCGGCCGTCCTACGTCCTCAGCGGGGCGGCCATGAGCGTCGTCTTCGACCCCAACGACCTCGACCGCTACCTCAAAATGGCTTCGCGCGTCTCGCCCGAATACCCCGTCGTCGTCTCCAAGTACATCCTCAACGCCAAGGAGATCGAGCTCGACGCCGTGGCCAAGGACGGCCGGGTCGTCGCCTCGGCCGTCGTCGAGCACGTCGAGAACGCCGGCGTCCATTCCGGCGACGCGACGATGGTCCTCCCCCCCCAGAAAACTTACATCGAGACGATGCGGAGGGTCCAAGAGACGGGGCGCCGGATCGCCTCAGCCCTCCGGATCACCGGGCCGTTCAACATCCAGTTCCTGGCCAAGGACAACGAAATCAAGGTCATCGAGTGCAACCTCCGGGCCTCGCGCTCCTTCCCCTTCGTCTCCAAGGTGACCCGGACGAACTTCGTCGAACTGGCCGTCGAGGCGATGATGGGCCGCACCCCCCGTCCCGTCCGCTCGACCCTCGACCTGAACTACGTCGGGGTCAAGGCCCCCCAGTTCTCGTTCTCCCGGCTCCACGGGGCGGACCCGACCCTCGGGGTCGAAATGGCCTCGACGGGAGAGGTCGCCTGCCTGGGGGACGACGTCCAGGAGGCTTTCCTGAAATCGCTCCTCTCGGCCGGCTACGCCCTTCCCCGCCGCTCGGTGCTCCTCAGCCTCGGCGGCCGGGCCCAGAAACACAAGTTCCTCGCCGCCGCGAGAACGCTCCAGGGGATGGGATTATCGCTCTACGCCACGGACGGGACGTCGGCCTTCCTCAAGGCCAACGGCGTGGCCAACACCCGCCTCCACAAGATCCACGAGCGCCGGCGGCCGAACATCCGCGATTACATCGCCGGGCGGAAGGTCGATTTCGTCATCTCGACCCCCGACCCGGAGCGCAAGGCGGCCTCGCGGAGCGGGTACGAGCTCCGGCGGATGGCCGTCGATTATTCCGTCCCCCTCCTGACGAACCTCCAGGTCGCGGAGCTCTTCGTCCAGTCCCTGGCCGCGAAAAAAGCCGAAGACCTGCCGATCAAGTCCTGGGGCGAATACCTTTAGTTCCGGTTACTTCTTCTGGAGGTCGGCCAGGCTGAGGTTGGCCTTCTTCGTGTAGCCGGCCGGAACGGCGTAGACGCCCGCCGGGGGGTTCTTTTTCGAGATCTCGAGGACCTCGGTCGTCGAGCGCATCTTGGCCCCCATGATCTCGGCGTTCATTTCGCTGGCGATCTGGAGGCCCTTGATCTTGGCGAATTCCTTGACCGAGGCGTCGTCGAGGCGCATCGTCCCCTTCATCAGGGCCGGCATGAACTTGTCATTGAAGGCCCCGGCGTCGAAGGGCAGGTCCGTCGTCGCCCAGACCTTCATGTTCATGGCCATCCCCATGATCGAGATCGTGACGTCGTAGCCGGAGCAGTTCCAGGAGCCGATCTTCTTCGTCTCGGAGGTCGGGTTGACCGTGGCCGTCATCTTGAACATCCCGGCCATGGCCGCCGCCTCGGGAGGGAGGAGCTTGGTCAGGTCGAGCGGCAGGGGCGTCTCGACGTAGGACTTCGTCGCGTGGTTGATCATATAAGCCAAGTTCTTGGCCAGATCGATGATCATCGAGTCGCCGGTCCCGACCTGGGCGAACTGGTTGTCGTTGAACCACTGCTCGGTCACGGCGTCCGTCGCCGGGGTCGTCTGGCCCATGAACGAGGCCGCGTCGCTGTGGGTCTTGGTCTTGATGTAGATGTCCGCCGAGAGGGACACGGCGGCGAGGCCGACGAGGGCGGCAAAGACGAGAAGTTTTTTCATCCGTGTTTCTCCTTGGGGGCGAGTCGGGAAAACCCTACTTCGCCCGGAACGTCACGCCGACCTGGCCGCCGAAACCCGTCCAGCTTCCCAGAAGGGAGCTGATGAGCCGCAGGCTGACGGCGAGTTTTGGGGAAAACCAGTAGCGCGCCCCGACGATCGGATTGAGGTACAGACCCGACGCGCCCGAGCTCCCGCTGAAGAAATCATCGAAGCCACTCTTCCACGTCCAGGAATAGACGGAATAGCCGAGGCCTCCGCCGGCGAAAATGTCGAACTTCTCGGCCTTGAGGTTCGTGAAATGGTAAAGGACCTCGGCCGAGAACGAGATGAGGCTCTGGTTCCAGAATTCTTCGCTCCAGAAATGGACCATGACCGCCCCGCCGACCCCGATATTCGGAGTCAGGGCGAACTCGCCGGCCGCTCCGAAGGGAATCGACCCGCCCCACGAATAGAGCCCGATCTGGGGCGTGAGATAGAACGCCCCCTTGACGAACTCCTCGGTGCCGGCCGAAGCGGCAACGACGACGAAAGCGAGCAGAAGTCCGAAAACCGCGAAATATTTCATGATCATCTCCTTCTCAGGCGATAAAAATGACGGGAGATTCATTCTAGGGGACGGGGGAGGTTCTGTCAAGGCGACGGCGGCCGCCGACTCGGCCCGCCGAGCAGCATCAGCCGCAAATCCATGACGTTGGTCCCGGTCGGGCCGGTGACGATCAATCCTCCGGCTTTCTCGAAGAAATGATAGGCGTCGTTTTCGTCGAGATAATCGGCCGCCCGGAGGCCCAGCCGCCGGGCCGCGGCAGAGGTCTCCGGCTCGGCCCAGGCGCCGGCGGCGTCCGTTACGCCGTCGATCCCGTCCGTCCCCAGGCTGGCAACCAGCCAGTCGCGACCAGCCCTCCCGGCGTCCTCCCCGAACCCCCATCCCTCCAGGACCTCCAAAGCCGCCAGGACGAATTCCTGATTCCGGCCGCCTTTGCCCGTCCCCTTGACCGTGACCGTCAGCTCGCCGCCGCCGATGAAGCCGAGGGCCCCGGCGCCACCCCGGGCCGAGGCGGCGCTCCGCAGGATGGAGGCCCAGCGGCGGGCGGCGTCGCGGGCCTCTCCCGTGTCGGGAGAGGGCATCCGGACAATTCGGAAGCCGCGGGCCCGGGCGGCTTCGGCGGCCGCGGCGACGGCCGCGGCGTTGGTCCCGATGAGATGGGATGTCATCTTCCGGAAGGCCGGGTCGCCCTTTCTCGGCGTCTCGGCTCGAAGGCCGCGCCGGCCCTCCTCGACCACCCGGCGCGCGGACGGCGGCCCGTCCGTGAAGAGGCCGAATTTTTCGAGGACCAGGGCCGCGTCCTCGAAGCTGGACTCGTCCCAGAAGGCCGGCCCGGAAGCGATCGTCCCCAAGTCATCGCCCGGGACGTCCGAGACGGCCAGGGTGATCACGGCCGCCGGGGCCGCGGCCCGGGCGAGCCGCCCTCCCTTGACCGCCGAAAGATGTTTCCGGACGGCGTTGATCTCGAAAATATCCGCCCCCCGCCGGAGGAGCTCCCGGGTCACGGCGATTTTGTCTTCGAGGGGCAGGCCCTCGGCCGGAGCGCAAAGCTGGGCCGACCCCCCTCCGGAGATGAGAACGACGACGAGGTCCCTCTCGCCCGCCCGCCGGGCGAGCTCCAAGGCCGCCTCGGCCGCGGCGACGCTTCGCCGGTCGGGTAAGGGGTGAGGGGCTTCGACCACCCGCATTCCGGGAAAGCGGACGTCCGAGGCCGGCAAGGCGACGACCAGGCCGTCCCGGACCCGGACGCCGGAGGCTTCGAGAAAAGCCGCGGCCATGGCCGGGGCGGCCTTGCCGAAGGCGATCAGGAAAATGTTTTCAAAGGAGTCGAGGTCGTACGACCGGTCCTGGATGCGGAGGACCGGGCCGTCGCGAACGACCGCCCGGCCGACCAGACGGGCCGGATCGACGGCGGCGATCCCCGCCTCCCATATCATCCTGGCCTCTTCGGAGAGCTTCATGAGCCGCTTCCTTTGATCTTTCTTTATCTTATTCGTTTCCTATGGTACAAAACAAACGATGAGCCTCCATCCGCCTTCATCCCATCCCCAAGCCCGCCGGGCGGAAAGCTCTGAGACCTCTCGCCCGCCCGCGACCTCAGGCGGGACGATCGGGGGAGAGCCGGACCGGGACACTCCGAGCGCTCCGGCCCGCGCCGGGAAGGGGGGAGGCCGAAGATCCCTCGCGTTTGTTTTCAAGCTCGCGTTCAGCGCGGGGATCATCGCCTACCTCCTTTCCCACTATCGGGGGGAACTCGGCGACGTCGGGCCGACCCTTGGGAGGGCTTCCTGGCCGTGGCTCCTCTTCGCCTTCTCCCTCCATGGCCTCGGTCTTCTGTGCAGCGCTTACCGCTGGCAGATCCTGGCCCGAGCCCAAGGCGACCGGATCCCTCTCGGCTTCCTCGTCCGGTCCTATCTCGTCGGGACGTTTTTCAACATGTTCCTGCCCACCCGGTTCGGCGGCGACGTCGTCCGGATCTGGGACGGCTCGAAGTACTCCCGGTCGGTCACCAAATCGACGGCCATCGTCGCCGTCGAGCGCCTGACCGGGATCATCGTCCTCTTCGCCTTCGCCGCCGGGGCGTCTCTTGTCCGTCTCGACATGGCCCGGCGCCTCCCCGTCATCTGGATCGCCCTGGCCCTCGGAATCGCCGGGCTGGCCGCCTTGGCCGCGTTTTTTCTCCCCGCGACCGGCCGCCTCCTCGGCCGCCTTCCCGTCCGGGGGATTTTTCGCAAGGCGATGGACAAGGTCGTCCTTTTCCGTTCGACCGTCATCCGCTACAAGGAGGCGCCGGCGGCCTTCGCCCTGGCCTCCGTCTGGGCCGTCCTTCTCCAGCTCAACGTCGTTCTCTATTACTTCGTCATCGGGCGGGCCCTCCGCCTCCCGCTGCCGGCCCTGGACTATTTCATCTTCATCCCCCTCGTCCTTCTCCTCCAAATCCTTCCCATCACGATCAACGGCCTCGGCCTCCGGGAAACGGCCTACATCCGGATCTTCGCTTCCTACGGGCTTTCGGCCGGGACGGCGCTTTCGTTCGACCTCGTCGAAATCGCCTTCGGCCTGGCCGTCGGGCTCATCGGGGCGGCGATATACGTCGCCCGGAAGTGACCATGGTCGTTCTCGCCCTCATCCTAGCCGCCGGGCTCCAGGCCCTGGGTCCCGGGCCGCAGAAGCCGGCCGCCGCCCAGGAGGCGGCCGAGCAGGAAAAACGCCTAGCCCAAGTGAAATCGGAAATCGAGCGCCTCCGGGCGAGGATCGCCGAGGAGGAGAAACGGGAAAAGACGGCCCTCTCCGAGCTCGACCGCAACAGCTTCAACCGCGGCCTGCTCCGGAACGAACTGCGCCTTCAGCAGATGCAGCTCGACAAGCTCAAGCTCGAACGGGAGAGCATCGGCCGGAGCATCCCCGTGATCGAGGCCGATCTCGAGCGGCGCCGGGCCGATATGGCCGCGATCCTGGTCCGTCTCTACAAGTTCGGACGCTTCGGCTACGCCCGGGCGGCCCTCGAGGCCAGGGGGGCGAATTCCTTTCTCGGAGCCGTTCGGGCCTTTTCGGACCTGGCCGTCGTCCAGGACCGCCGGGTCGCCGAATATGCCGCCGGTCTGGCCGAGCTCGGCCGGGCCGACGAACGCCTCCGGGCCAAGGAGGCCGAGATCGAGGCCCTCATCAAAAAGGCCGACGGGAAGCGCCGGGACCTCGAGGCCGAAGCCGCCAAGGGCCGACGGCTGGTCGATCACATCAAGACGAACAAAAAGACGTTCGAGCAGACCCTCGAAGAGCTGAACCTTCGGGCCCGGGAGCTCCAACAGCTCCTTCAGAGGCTCCAGGCCAGGGAAAGGGCGGAGAGCCCGTTTCCCTTTCCGGCCGTCCCCTTCGTCTCCAAGAGAGGCCGGATGCCCTGGCCGGTCGAAGGCCGGGTCATCCAGCGCTACGGCCTCCAGCGGGGGGGCTTCAACACCCGGACGATGAACAACGGGGTCGAAATCGCGCCGCCCAAGGGCGACCCGGTCATCCGGGCCGTCCACACCGGCAAGGTCGTCTATGCGGACTACTTTCCCGGCTACGGCAACCTCATCATCCTCGAGCACGGCGAAAGCTATTACACCCTCTACGGCCACTGCGCCGAATTTCTCGTCCCCAAGGAAACCGTCGTCAAGACGGGCGAGCCGATCGCCGTCGCGGGAGACACGGGCTCCCTCGTCGGGACCTCCGTTTACCTCGAAGTCCGGCACCAGACCAAGCCCCTCGATCCCTTGCAATGGCTCCTCCGGAGGTGATAGAATTCCGGTCCGTCCATGACCCTCCCTTTGAAGAATCGATGGTTCTTCGTCGTCGCCCTGGCGGCGGCGACGCTGGCCTTCGGCCTCTACCGCCGGTCCATGACCTCATCGCGGTTTCCCCCCGCCCAAAGCCTGAGGGTCCTCGAGACCGTCGCCGACCATGTCCGGAATGATTACCTCGAGGACGTCGATCCGCGCCGGGCCATGGAGGGGGCGTTCCAGGGGCTCATCGGCGCCCTCGACGGCCTGTCGAGCTATCTCGACCGGGCGGCCGCGGAGAAATTCGCCGCCCCTGCGGGAACGGCTTTCCATGACGTCGGAGCGATCGTCGGCAAGCGGCCCGGGACCTTCCCTCTCGTCGTCGGCATCGTCGCCGGCTCGCCGGCCGAAAAGCCGGGA